>NZ_LMPY01000010.1:0-102962 GCF_001424445.1 Methylobacterium sp. Leaf361
CCGTCGCCCGGGGCGATGGCGGCTGAGAGCCACCGACGCGGGCGCCGCCCCGTCCCCGGACCCGCACGGTCAGCCACCGGGCGGGCCCCCGAAGGACGCCCCGGGATCGCTCCCGGGCCGCCGCGGACAGGTGCGGTCAGGAAGCACAAAATAGGAACATTGTCAAGGTAATTCGAGCCGCGCGCCGCTGTCGACGCGCACCTCTCCGTCATCGCGAGCGCAGCGAAGCGACCCAGGGCGGCGCAACATCGGCAAGGTCGCGCTGCTGGATTGCTTCGCTCCGCTCGCAAGGACGTCGGTGCCGAAGACTCATCGGCCGCGGGCACTGTCACGTGGGCCGAGCCCTGCCGGCGTTCCGTCGCGCCGCCGGATCGGTGCACCACGCACGGCCGCCCTCGACGTCACATCGGCCCGGAATGCCGAGCGCCAGCGGACGCAGATCCGCTCGCTAAGTCATTCTCGGAGCTCGAGGGACGCAGGAGCGTGACATATGAGCGATTCGAATCGGTATTGCCGGGTCTTTGTCGACGAAATGTCTATAGAGATCGGACTTATGGCCGTACACGGTTCGATATATTGCTAGTTATCGGAAAAGTAAGTCGATTATTGCTGAATTGGTCGACCAAATATGGTGGAGATGTGATCTATCCGTCGTCGATGACTTGTCTTCAGGTCACGCTCCGGGGCATCCGGCTCCGCGCAACGGACGGGTCCTCCGGAGGCCGCGCGCCGGCGCCTCTCCGAGCGGCCTGATGCGCCGGGTCTTCTCGACGGCCGGGACACATCCCCGGACGCGCTTCAAGCTCTGGCAGGAGGTCGTCGCCGAACGGATCGGGCCGATCGAGCAGCGCCGGCGCGCCGACGGGCCGTTCGCGGGCGAGATCGAGATCGGCGCCGTCGGCCCGCTGACCTTCAGCCGGATCACACAGAGCGCCCTCACGACCACGATCACCGCCGATACGGTCCGGCGCCGGCCTGACGGGCTGATCCGCGTGAACTTCCGTCTCGCCGGCGCGTCCACCGTCCAGCAGCACGGCCGCGAGGCGGTGCAGGGGACGGGAGACCTCACCGTCATCGACCATCACCCGGGCGTGCTGGACGCGCGCACGGATGGCCAGACCCTGGTCATGGCCCTGCCGCGGGAGCGCCTCGAGAGCCTGCTCGGACCGGCCCGGCTGTTCGCGGCCCTGACGATGCCCGCCGGATCGGCCACGACCCGCCTGGTGACGACCTTCTTCGGGGATCTGCTCCGGGTGAACCGGCAGCTCTCCCCCGAGGCGGCGGAGCGCATGGCGACCATCGGCGTGGATCTGATCGTGGCCGCGCTCGCGGATCGGATGGCCCGGGAGGTGCCGCATTCCCTGCACGGCAGCGTCGTGGTCCAGCGCGCCAAGGCCCATGTCGAGGCGAATCTCGGCGACCAGACCCTCGATCCGCCCCGGCTCGCCGCCGCGATGGGCGTGTCCCTGCGCCGGCTCCAGGAACTGTTCCACGAGCGCGGCCAGCACATCTCCGACTGGATCTGGGCGCGCCGCCTCGCGGCGGCGGCCAGGCGCCTCTCCGATCCGGTCAGCCTGCACCGCCCGATCGGCGTCGTGGCCTACGAGTGCGGCTTCGCGAGCCAGGCCCATTTCGCCCGGCGCTTCAAGGACCGCCACGGCCTGTCGCCCCGCGCCTACAGGAAAGCCGCGATCCTGCGCCTGTCCGGCAGCCGGCCGGATCCGTGAGACGCCGCGACTCCGGTGCCGGTCGCGGGCGGCCGGGACGCGGCGCCGGGACGAGGGGCGGTGCCGTGCCCCGGGGCACGGCTCCGACGTCGCGGCCCCCGCTGCCCTCACCCGGCGCAAGCCGCCTCCGGCCGCACCGCTTCCCCGGCCGCGCGCCCCGCCGCGTCGAAGAGCGCGCGGCAATACGCGATCAGGCGGTCGGTCCGGTCCGCGCCGCTCCGGAAGGCGATGTGCCCGTCCGGGCGCACCAGCACGAGCGCCGGCCGGCCCTCCAGCCCGTAGGCGCCGTGTGCCCGGCCGTCCAGATCCGACAGGACGGGCACCTCCGCCGCCGCGATCAGGGGGCCGGCGAGGACGAGCCGCGGACGCAGCCAGGGCCAGGGCGCCACGGCCCGGACCGCCTCCAGAAGGGCGGGCGCCGCCTCCGGCGACCGTCCGTCGAAGCACAGGAGCGCCCAGCCCGTCGTCCATCCGTCCGGGTTGTAGAGGAACGGGAACAGGCGCGTGCGCACCCCGTCCCGCGTCACCGGCGCGTCCGGCGCGCGCTGGCCCGGCTTCGGCCCCGGCCGCAGCAGGTGCGTCAGGTTCGCGAGGCCCGACAGGTGATCCGCGTTCAGGAGGCTGCCGGGATAGGCGACGCCCATCTGCTGCATGTCGTCCGTCCCCTGCAGCAGGGAGCCCAGGTTCGGCAGCGCCTTCGCGGCCAGCCCCAGCACCGTGTCGGTGACGGGGCTGCGATAGACGGTCCACCGGAATCCGCGCACCTGCTGGGCGCTCAGCCGGGCGTGCTCGCCGCCGCGCTCGCCGTCGTAGGAGTCGAGGATGGCGGGCGCCGCCTCGCCCCGCAGGGTCATGGCCAGCCGCCACGCGATCTCGACCGCGTCGTGGAGGCCGGCATTCATCCCCTGGCCGCCGATCGGCAGGGACAGGTGCCCGGCATCGCCCGCCAGGAACACGCGGCCCCGCGCGTAGCCGGGGGAGACCCCGTAGGCGAAGCGGCTGTGCGTCAGCCATTGCGGGTCGCTCAGGGTGAGGGTCTCGTCGCCGGTGACCTCCCGGGCGAGGGCCTGGATCTCCGCGAGCGTCGGGTCGCGGTCCGGCACGCCGGCGTCGTCGGCCAGGAAGAACAGCCGGTGGTAGCCGCCCCAGACCGGCATGATGCCGGCGAAGCCGCGCGGGTAGTAGAAGAACCAGAGCTGGTCCGGCTCGGACCCGCGGCGCCAGGACAGCCGGGCGTCGACCTGCCGGTTCATGCAGCCCGCGAGCCGCTCGGGCTCGAAATCCAGGCCGAGCCGGGCGCGGACCGTGCTCCGGGCCCCGTCGGCGGCCACGCAGTAGCGGGCGCGCAGCCGCGTCTCCGGCCCGTCCGCGCCCCGCCGGAGGGTCACGGTGACGCCCGCCGCGTCCTGGTCGATGCCGGTCACCGTGCAGCCCCGGTCCAGCCGGCCGCCGCGGGCCTCGAACGCGTCGGTCAGGGTCCGCTCGATCACGTCCTGCCCGCTGTAGAGGACGTCGGGATAGGGGCTGGCGACGTCGGCGATGGGGATCGGCGTCGTCGGCGCGCCGTCGACGAAGAAGTTGATGGTGCGGACCGCGTAGGCGTTCTCCGCCAGGGCGTCGCGCAGGCCGATGCCGGCGAGCAGCTCCTGCGGGCGGGCCCAGAGATTGTTGGCCCGCGAGTACGCCCTGACCTCCGCGCGCTGCTCCAGGATCAGGCACGACACGCCGTGATGGCGCAGGGCGCAGCCCGCGGTCAGGCCGACGGGGCCCGCGCCGACGACGATCACGTCGGCGTCGTAGCCCGGGGCGGCGTGGGCGTCGGTCATCGGTCGGTCTCCTGTCGGGTTTCCTGTCGGGTCTCGTGCGGCGTCTCCTGCCGGGCCTCCGCGGCGATGGACGCGATGGCGGCGTGGGAGGCGCCGATCCGCCGCTGCAGGCCCTGCAGCAGCGCGGCGGCGGCCTCGACGCTCTCGGGCGCGAGGCCCTCGGTGAGCCCGTCCGACCAGAGGGCGTTGCGCGCCATCGCCTGCCGATAGGCCTCCGCGCCCCGCGGGGTCATGGCGACGAGGGGCGCGCGGCGGTGGTGGGGGTTGGGCGCGAGCCGGATCAGCCCGTCGGCCCGCATCTCGCCGACGAGGCGCTGCACCGACTGGCGGGCGAGGCCCATGTTGCGAGCGATGTGGGCGACGGGCAGCGGCGCCGGCGCGAGGGCGATGGCCCCCAGCACCTGCCAGCGGGCGCTGGTGAGCCCGAGATCCTGCACCAGCGTGTCGCCGGCCGCGAGCAGGTCGCCGTTGAGGCGGAACACCGCGACCACGAGGTCCGACAGGGCGTGCCGGGTCCGGTCGCGGTCGCGGGCTGTCCGAGGCGGGTCGGGCTCCATGGGGCACGTCCTGGCGGCAGGATGTTGTCAGAATGACAGTATGCTGTCATCGCGCGGACAACGGCGCCTGGGCCGGGCAGTTCCACGCCGGCGGCGGGCCGGATCCGGATGTCGGATACGGGCGACGGGGACGGGGACGGGTGCCCGCCGGGCCCTAAGCCACCGCCGCGAGATCCCCGAACAGCGACAGCACGACCGGGCGCCGGTCGAGGTTGTAGATCGCCGCCTCGCGGGCGGCGCGGCCGAACCGGTCGGCGACCTCCACCAGGGCCGCGAGGCGGGCGGGGGGCTCATCCCGGCGCCGGTCGACCTCGGCCGAGACGAAGCGCAGCACCGCGTCCTGGGCGGCCTCGAACCGCGCCTCGGCGTCGCGGCCCGCCAGGGTCTCGGCGAGCTTGAGCACCCGGCCCCAGTCGGGCGTGCGCGCCCGCGCCAGCAGGGTCTCGATCTCGGCTACGAGGCCGGCGGTGACCGGATCGAGCATCGCGAGCGCGCGGGCGACCGAGCCCTCGCACTGGGCCAGCGCCCGGGCCAGGGCGGTCTCGTCGGGCTGCGCGAAGGGCTCGGGCAGGCCGCGCACCACCCGGGCGACGTCCTCGGCCGGGAGGGGGCGCAGCATCAGCGCCCGGCAGCGGGAGCGGATGGTCGGCAGCAGCCGGCCGGGCTGGTGGGACAGGATCAGGAACAGCGCGCGGGGCGGCGGCTCCTCCAGCACCTTGAGCAGGGCGTTGGCGGCGTTGGCGTTCAGGTCCTCGGCGCTGTCGAGGATGCAGACGCGCCAGCCCGAATCCGCGGCCGTCGAGGCGAACAGGTCGAGGGCGCGGCGCACGGCGTCGACCGAGATCTTGGTCGGCAGCGTCTTGGCGCCGGCGCTCCGGTGGCGGCGCAGGACCACGAGGTTCGGGTGCGACAGGCCCGCCACCTTGCCGAGGACGGCGTCGCCCGCCGGCACGGCGAGGCCCGCCGGGCCCCCGCCCCCCGGGTAGGCGAGCAGGCGCCGGGCGACCCGGTAGGCCAGGGTCGCCTTGCCGATGCCGGGGGCGCCGCCGATCAGCCACGCGTGGTGCAGGCGCCCCGCCGCGATGGCGGCCGCGAAGGCGTCGGCCGCGGCCGCGTGGCCGACGAGCCCGAGGGTCTCGCGCGGGCGCGGGATCCCGGCGAGGTCCCCGGGCTCGACGTCGTCGGCGGCGCGGTCGGTGGGCTTCACGGGGCGGGTCTCACGGGGCGGGCTTCACGGGCGGGCTTCATGGAGTGGGTCTCACGGCGCGGGCCGGCGGGCTCCGATCTGGGCGGCGCGCCCGCGCGACTGCTTACACGGCCGCCGGCCAGGATGGGACCGGTCGGGCCGGGACCGGCCACGCCCGTACGGCCGCTCACGCGGCGTCGCCGCTCCGGCCCGCCCCCGCCGGCCGGTCGGGCAGGAGCGCCGGCAGCCGGGACGCGACGGCGGCGCGGATCGCCGCCTCGACCGTGTCGGGATCGCGGGACGCGTCGATCACCGCGCAGCGCCCCGGTTCCGCCCGGGCGATCGCCAGGAAGGCCTCCCGCAGCCGGACGTGGAAGTCGAGGGCCTCGGCCTCGAACCGGTCGGCCCCCTGCCCCGTCCGGGCGCCGCGCCCGGCCGCGCGGGCGAGGCCGGACTCGGGGGCGAGGTCGAGGATCAGGGTGAGATCGGGCCGGGTCGGGCCGACGACGACCCGCTCCAGGGCGTCCACGAGCCCGGGATCGAGCCCCCCGGCGGCGCCCTGGTAGGCCCGGGTCGAGTCGATGAACCGGTCGCACAGCACGGTCTCGCCCCGGCGGAGCGCCGGGCGGATCAGCCGGTCGAGATGGTCGATCCGGGCGGCGCTGAACAGCAGGGCCTCCGCGAAGGGGCCGTAGGGCTTGGCGACGCCGTCGAGCAGCGCCGTGCGGATCTCCTCCGCCCGCGGCGAGCCGCCGGGCTCGCGCGTCACGCAGACGGGCCGCCCCGAGCGCG
This sequence comes from Methylobacterium sp. Leaf361, assembly GCF_001424445.1. Classification (NCBI taxonomy): domain Bacteria; kingdom Pseudomonadati; phylum Pseudomonadota; class Alphaproteobacteria; order Hyphomicrobiales; family Methylobacteriaceae; genus Methylobacterium; species Methylobacterium sp. Leaf361. The sequence continues at coordinate 6,089 of NZ_LMPY01000010.1, forward strand.
CGCGCAGGGTCGCGGCGAGGCGGGCGATCTGGGTCGACTTGCCGGCCCCCTCCCCGCCCTCGACGGTGATGAAGGTGCCGCCCGCCCCGGCGGGATCCCCGGACAGCGGCCCGGTCACGCGCGCGCCGTCACGACGGGTTGGCCGCCCCGGCAGCACCCTTGTCGGTTCCCTTGCCGGCCCGGTCGAAGGCCTTGCGGACGAGGCCGGTGCCGAATTCCAGCGCCGCGTCCATCGCCCGCTGCGACAGGGTGCCGGGCTCCACCGCGGCGCCGGCGAAGAGCGGCTGGTCGAGGGCGACGGTGTCGCCGCGCTGGACGCGCAGGATCCCGACCCGCTGGCCCTCCTCCACCGGGGCGATGAGCGGCCCGGTATAGATCGCCCTGGCGCTGACCCGGTCGCTGGAGCCCCGCGGCAGCAGCACCCGCACGGGCTTCTTCGCCACCAGCGGCACCGAGCCCGACTGGCCGCCGAACACCGAGGCCTCGGCCACGGTCTCGCCCGGCGCGAAGACCTGCCGGGGCTCGAAGGCGCGGAACCCCCACTCCATCAGCTTGCGCGACTCGGAGGCGCGGTCCCGGGCGGTCTTGAGCCCCGAGACCACCAGCACGAGCCGCTGGCCGTTCTGCACCGCCGAGCCGGTGAGCGCGTAGCCGGATTCCTCCAGGTAGCCGGTCTTGAGCCCGTCCGCGCCGATGTCGAGGGCGAGCAGCGGGTTGCGGTTCTGCTGGCGGATCTTGTTCCAGGTGAACTCCTTCTCGGCGAAGATCTTGTAGTAGTCCGGGTAGGTGTCGATGATGTGCAGCGCGAGCTTCGCCATGTCCCGGGCCGTGACCTTCTGGTCGGGCGCCGAGTAGCCGGTGGCGTTGCGGAAGGTCGAGTTCGTCAGCCCGATCTCCTTGGCGCGCTGGTTCATCAGCCCGGCGAAGGCCTCCTCGGAGCCGGCCATGTTCTCCGCGATGGTGATGGCCGCGTCGTTGCCCGACTGCACGATCAGGCCGCGCAGCAGGTCCGCCATCTTGATGCGGCTGTTCACCTGCGCGAACATCGACGAGCCGCCGCCCCCGGCCCCGCCGCGCTTCCACGCGTCCTCGGTGACGGTGAACTCCGTGTCCATCGACAGGCGGCCGGATTTCAGCGCCTCGAACACGATGTCGGTGGTCATGAGCTTGGCCATGCTGGCCGGCGAGAACCGCTCGTCGGCGGCCTTCTCGAACAGGACCGAGCCGGAATCGGCGTCGATCAGGATCGCGTGCGGGGCCGCGGTCTGGAAAGTCTGCGCGGCGGCGGCGGCGAGGCCGGCGCCCAGCGCGCAGGCGGCCGCGAGAAGGGTGAGAAGGGGTCTGCGCATCACCGTTCCGTCCCGCGCCTGCCGTCGGGCCGGAAGCGTCCCGCCCGTATCCCAATAACAAGCGTGACCATATTACGGTTTCGGCGCCGGATCGAATGCGAAATGCCGCATCGGCCGCCACATCGGCCGCCGGACCCGTCGGGCGGCCGCGGGTCGGCCCGGGCGCCGCCGTCAGTAGATCCCGGCGAGGCGGGCGTGTCCCGCCTTGCCGGCGGTCTTGGTGGCCGGCCCCTTGGCGGCGGGGGCCTTGGGGGCCGTCTTGCCGGAGGCGGTCCCGGCCGGCGCGCCGCCCTTGGGGGCCGCCTTGCCGGGCGCCGCGGCGAGGCGGGCCATGGCGAGCTTGGCCGCGGCCGGCATCGCGGCCGGCGTCGAGGCCGGGGACGCGGCGTGCGGGGGATGGGCCGGGCCGGACGACGCCTTGGCGAGCCTCACGGGCGCCGGGGCCGCCCGGCCCTGGGCCTCAGCGAGCGCCGGGCCGGCCTTCGGGCCGGCCTTCCCGGCGGCATGACCGTGCGCCGGCGGCGCGGCCGGGGCGAGGCCGGGGGTGTGGGCCGGGTTGAGGCCCGCGACCTTCAGGGTCCCGGCCCCGAGGCCGCCCCTGGCGGCGACGGCCGGCACCGGGGCGGGCCGGAACTCGCGCACCCGCGGGGCGGTGGGCTGCACGGCCGCCGGGACCGTCACGGCGGCCGAGGCCAGCACGATCGGCGCGCGCACCGGCGCCGTCCGCTCGGGCCGGGCGGCCGGGGCCTCGGCGGGCGCCTTCCCGGCCGCCGTCCCGGCCTCCTCCGCCTCCTGGGCGGGCCTGAAGGCCAGAGCCGGGGCTGAGCGCGTGTAGCGCTCGGTGTCCTCCGTCGGGCCGAGATCGGCCATCATCACGGTCGAGCGGCCGGCCGGCCGCCCGTCGGTGCGCAGGCTCGCGAGGAGCTTGCGGTCGTCGCTGCCGGCCACCGAGGCCTTGCCGACATACTCGACGCGCACCCGCGCGGTGCCCCTGCGGTGGAAGCCCAGCGCTTCGGCCGCATCCTCCGACACGTCCATGACCCGGCCGGCATGGTAGGGGCCGCGGTCGTTGACGCGCACCAGCATCGAGTAGCCGTTCTCGAGGTTCGTCACCCGGGCGTAGCTCGGCAGCGGCAGGGTCGGGTGGGCGGCGGCGATCGAGTGGCGGTCGAAGACCTCGCCGTTGGCGGTCATGCGGCCGTGGAAGGCCGAGCCGTACCAGGAGGCGAGCCCCTCGCGGACGTAGCCGCTCGGATTCTCCTTCGGCACGTAGGTCTGCCCGGCCACCACGTAGGGCTTGCCGGTGTAGCGGCGCCCGCCGCCCTTCGGGATCACGTCGCCCTCGTTGTAGAGGCGCGGGCTCGCCTTGACCCCGTATTTCGGGTCGATCCCGTTCCCGGCGGCGAGCTTCTGCTGGGGCGAGGTCGCGCAGTTGGCCGTGGCCAGGGCCACGCCCGAGACGGCGATGAGCCGCAGGGCGAGGCGCGCCGGCCGGGGAAGCGTCGTGCGCACCATCGTGGACTTCACCAAACTCTACGCGTGAGCGGGGCCCGACCGGACCGGAGCCGGCCGCGTGCACGGGGCCGCGATCGGTCCACCCAGATTTGTAGCGGTCGCGTAAAGGAAGCCTGAACGATGGGCTGCGGCCGGGTTCAGGAAGCGGGCCGCGCGGCCGGTCGGTTCTCGAGCATTGCGCGCGGATCGACGGGCAACATCTTGTTCGGGAACGGATTTTTCAAATTCTTACTGGCGCGCCCGTCCGACCGCCCCCGGGCGCGGCGCTCCACTTTTCCGTGTGGGAGCGGGGCCAGGATCGCGATGGCTCGGGACCGAGCCGGTGCGGAGGCCGCGGGCCGCTTGATCCGCGCCGGCCCTCCGCGGCGCCGCGGTCCCGGAGGGCCGGAAGGCGCCGCGCGCAGCAGCAGCACGCTCCGGAGCGGCCGCGCCGCCCCGGGTTCGAGCCCGGTCCGCCCTCAGCGGGACTGCGTGTCGGTGAGCTGCCCGATCGACTGGGCGCCGCGCTGCTTGAACAGCAGGTCGAGGCCTTCCAGCATCAGCGCGTGCATCTTGGTCCGCTCGGCGTAGGCGAGGTCGCGCAGCTGGTCGTAGACCGGCGGCTCCAGGTAGACCGACATCTGGCGGGCGCGCTGCTTGAGCGTGGCCGCCTGCTTCGGCGCCGGGGGCGCGAGGGTGAGCGACACGATCTCGGCGCCCTGCGGCCGGGCCGCCTGGGGCCGGGCCGGCGGGCTCGCCGAGGCCACGATCGCCGCGAGGCTGAGCTTAGGCGGCTTGGACATGCTGGCCCGTCCTCAGGGACTGCGTGCGGCGCTCGATCCACGACCAGAGGCGGCGGACCTCGCCGGCGGCCTGGCCCTTGGGGTTGAACTCGGTGACGCCCTGGCCGAGGCCGATCGCGTCCTGGTGGTCGGTGCGGGCGACGATGTTCACGTCGGGCAGGATGCCGAGCACCGCGAGCCCGTCCGCGGCGTCGCGGACCCGGTAGGAGCGCGGCGGGGTCTGGTTCAGCACGAAGGCGAACTTCTTCTCCAGCCGGTAGACGGCGGCCAGGGTCGGCTTGAACGCCCGCAGGTCCGCGGGGGTCGGCCGGCACGGGATGATGCAGAGATCCGCGGCGCGGATCGCCGAGAGGGTGCCGGTGGAATCGACGCCGGGCGTGTCGATGAACACGTAGTCGTAGGCGGAGTCGCGCAGGCGCTCCATCACGGCGTCGATCTGGGTGGCGTCGATCTGCGCCACCTCGGGACCGTCGGCCGTGCGGTGGTCCAGCCAGTCGGAGATCGTGGCCTGCCGGTCCATCTCCAGGATGCAGACCGTGTGGCCCGCCTCCCGGGCGGCCACCGCCAGGGAGATGCACAGCGTGCTCTTGCCGCTGCCGCCCTTCTGCGTGACGAAGGTGATCGCTTTCATCCCGGGCGTCCTCCAGAAGGCCCCATGCATCCGTCCGGGCGCCCGCAACTGCCGGTCGCCGCGCCGTCTGTGCCAACCTCAGGTATGGGATTCGCGGCGTGCCGCGATCCTGTGACCCAAGGATGTCGGGGCACAGGTTGGGGCCGACATGGTTAACGAGCCGTTAAGACAACGGTCCCTCCCGGATATCCCCGCCCAGTGCGGCAGCAGGACAGCAGTCTAAACTTCAAGTTAAGATTCTTGGCATATAGAGGGTTAACAGCCTTTCCAGCGACGCCCGGATACCGTAGCGTGAGCGCGGGTGAGACGAGGAGCTTGGTGGGGGTGAAAACCTCAAGTTTAAAGACAAGGATCGCCCTATCGAGGAATGGCATGTCCGAAGCCCCGATCCCGCAATCCATTCTGGAGGCCTCCGGCGTCGTGGGCACCTGGGCCCACGATTACTGGGCGGGGCAGCTGGCGCTCTCGGCCCCGCTCGCGGATCTGCTCGGCCTGGACCCCGAGGCGGCCGCCGCCGGCGTGTCCCTGGAGGCCTTCCTCGACCGCACCCATCCCGAGGACCGCGTCCGGATCGAGAGCTATCTCCACGCGGTGGCCGAGACCGGCGGTCCCGTCGAGGCGGAGTTCCGCACGAAGGACACCCGCACCGGGATCCGCACGCTGCTGATGCGCGGCCGGATCGAGCGCGACCCCGCCGGCGGGGCGACCCGCGGGCGCGGCATCGCCATCGACCGCACCGAGGAGCAGGCCGCGAACCTCGTGCAGAGCGAGCGGGTGGTGAACCGGATGGCCGAGCACGTCATCGCCCTGCGCGACCTCGCCCGCGCCCTGCACCGGCCGTCGCTGACCGACCGGATCGAGCACCTGATGATCGAGATCGGCTTCGAGCTCGCCCGCTTCCTGCCCGAACCCGAGGACGAGCCGCGCCACTGAGCGCGCCATTGAGAGCGCGACGGGACGCGGAAGCCCCGCCGGACCGATTGATCGCGCCCGTTCCGGCAAGCTACTGTCCCGGCAACACTTTGCCGGGAGGACGGGGATGGCCCGCGACACGATCTACGACCGCGACCTCGACCGCGTCCCGGCCAACCACCAGCCGCTGACGCCCCTGCTCTACCTGGACCGGGCCGCGCGGGTGTTTCCCGACCACGTCGCGGTGGTCCACGGCCCCCTGCGGCGGCCCTACCGGGAGGTCTACGCCCGGGCCCGCCGCCTCGCCTCGGCGCTGGCGGCGCGCGGGATCGGCCGCGGCGACACCGTGGCGGCGCTGCTCGCCAACACCCCCGAGATGATCGAGTGCCACTACGGCGTGCCGATGACCGGGGCGGTGCTCAACACCCTCAACACCCGCCTCGACGCCGACGCGATCCGCTTCTGCCTGCAGCACGGCGAGGCCAAGGTGCTGATCACCGACCGCGAGTTTTCCCGGACGGCCGCCGGGGCCCTGGAGGGGCTGGAGCCCAAGCCCTTCGTGATCGACGTCGACGATCCCGAGTACGACGGCCCGGGCGCCCGCCTGGGCGCGACCGACTACGAGGCCTTCCTGGCCGGCGGCGACCCGGAGCACGACTGGCGGCTGCCGGACGACGAGTGGGACGCGATCACCCTGAACTACACGTCGGGCACCACCGGCGACCCGAAGGGCGTGGTCTACCACCATCGCGGGGCGGCGCTGCTGGCCCTCGGCAACGTCATCACGGGCGGGCTCGGCCAGCACCCGGTCTATCTCTGGACCCTGCCGATGTTCCACTGCAACGGCTGGTGCTTCCCCTGGACCCTGTCGATCGTGGCCGGGACCCATGTCTGCCTGCGGCAGGTGCGGGCCGAGACGATGTACCGGCTGATGGCCGAGCACGGGGTCACGCATCTCTGCGGCGCGCCGATCGTCATGCAGATGCTGATCAACGCCCCCGATGCCGAGCGCCGCGACCTGCCCCGGCGCGTCGCCTTCTTCACCGCCGCGGCCCCGCCGCCGGAGGCGGTGCTGGCCGGCATGTCGGAGGCCGGGTTCGACGTGACCCACCTGTACGGCCTGACCGAGAGCTACGGCCCGGCGGTGGTCAACGCCTGGCACGCCGACTGGGACGCGCTGGCGGCCGACCAGCGGGCAGCCCGGAAGGCCCGCCAGGGCGTGCGCTACCCGGTGCTCGAGGCCCTCGACGTGCGCGACCCGGAGACGCTGGAGCCGGTGCCCGCCGACGGGGCAACGATCGGCGAGGTGATGATGCGCGGCAACGTGGTGATGCGCGGCTACCTCAAGAACCCGGCGGCCACGCAGGCCGCCTTCAAGGGCGGCTGGTTCCGCACCGGCGACCTCGGGGTGAAGCACCCGGACGGCTACGTGCAGCTCAAGGACCGCTCGAAGGACATCATCATCTCGGGCGGCGAGAACATCTCGTCGATCGAGGTCGAGGACGCCCTGTTCAAGCACCCGGCAGTGGCCGCGGCCGCGGTGGTGGCCAAGCCCGACGCGAAGTGGGGCGAGACGCCCTGCGCCTTCGTCGAGCTCAAGGCCGGCGCGACCCCCACGGCCGACGAGCTGATCCAGTGGTGCCGGGGGCGGCTGGCCTCCTACAAGCTCCCCCGCCACGTGGTCTTCGGCGAGTTGCCGAAGACCTCCACCGGCAAGGTGCAGAAGTTCATCCTGCGCGAGCGGGCCCGGCAGGACGGGGCCTGATCCGCGCCCGGCCCGGCACCCGTCGATCGGAGCGGCGGGCCGGTCAGGCCTGCGGCGGATCCCGGCGGTCGACGCGCACCGGCACCGGCACGGGCTTCGGGGCGGACCCGGCGTCGCGCAGGTCGGCCAGGATCTGGGCGACGAACGCCTGGAGCGACACAAGGCTGAACAGGGTGATCGACGCGACCAGGGCGGCGGAGACCAGGGTCTTGGCGGTTTCGGGATCCACGGCGGGAGTCCTTGGCTTCGCCCCGCCGCGGGCGATCCGGGCGGGGGGCGCCGCTGTGGCGCCGGTGCCTCCCCAAAGTGGGCGCGCCGCCCGCGCCGCGCCAGCGCCGCCGCGGTCGCGCCTGGCATGCGCGGAGGGCCGGGCTCGGCCGCGATCCCGGTCGCCGCGACGCTTCGTCCGGCCGGGGATGATCGCGCGGGACCGTGCAGCTTTCCTGGCTGGTGGAACGTTGCGTTTCCCGCAATAAGCGCCGGCGCGGAGCGGCGCGCATCCGGGAGAGACGGCATGGCCGGCAGCGGCATCGCGGGCGGCATCGCGAACGGCATCGCGAACGGCACCGCGAACGGCACCCGCCCGGCGCTGCGCGCCGCTCAGGGGCTGATCCTGGCCGCCGGACTGGGAACTGTGCTGGGAGCCGGGCCTGTCGCGGGCCCCGCCCGGGCGCAGGGGCCGGTCCCGGCCCAGCCCGCGCCCCTGCCCGCTCCCCAGCCCGCGACGCCTCCGAACGCCCCGCCCCGGAGCGCGGCGCCCGCCCCCGCCGCGCCGGGAGCGCCGGCGGCGACGGCGGAGCCGGGCCCGGCCGAGCCGGTGACCCGCGCCGGCTACTTCTACATCGGCGGCCGCTACCAGAAGCTCGGCGACAAGACCGTGATGGTCGGCCAGATGTTCGTGCAGTCGCGCACCCCGGCCCGGGTCACGCAGCCCTACCCGGTGGTGATGGTCCACGGCCTCGCCCAGACCGGCGTGAACTACCTCGCCACCGCGGACGGCCGCCCGGGCTGGGTGCAGCGCTTCGTCGAGAAGGGCTACCAGGTCTACGTGGTCGATCAGGTCGGGCGCGGGCGCTCGGGCACCAACCCGGAGGTCTACGGCCCCTACGACCGGCTCGGCACCCGCAGCCTGGAGCGCACCCACACGGCCCCCGAGGTCTACGACCTCTACCCGCAGGCCAAGCTCCACACCCGCTGGCCGGGCGGGGCCGGCGTGCAGGGCAACGCCGCCTTCGACCAGTTCTTCGCCAGCCAGGTCCCGTTCCTCGCCAACAGCCAGCAGACCGAGGAATGGGTCGACCCGGCCCTGGTGGCGCTGCTGGACAGGATCGGGCCGGCGATCCTGCTCACCCACGGTCAGGCGGCCCTGTTCGGCTGGGCGGCCTCGGACGCGCGGCCGGACCTCGTGAAGGCGCATGTCGCCGTCGAGCCGAACGGCCCGCCCTTCTTCGACGTGCAGTTCCGCGGCGGCAAGGAGTTCTGGGAGAAGACCGGCGACGGGCGCGCCCGCGCCTACGGGCTGACCCGCATGCCGCTGACCTTCGACCCGCCGGTCCGGGCGCCCGAGGACCTGACGGTGGCGCAGGCGGCCAAGGGGTCCGAATCCAAGTCCGACAGGGCCGCGGACGGGCGGATCCGCTGCTGGCTGCAGGGCGAGCCCGTCCGGTCCCTGCCGAACCTCGCCAAGGTGCCGGCCGTGGTGGTGACCGCGGAGGCCTCCTTCCACGCGACCTACGACGACTGCACCGTCGCGTTCCTGACCCAGGCCGGCGCCAGGCCGGACGTGGTCCGGCTGGCCGACCGCGGCCTCCACGGCAACGGCCACATGATGATGCTGGAGACGAACAGCGACGCCGTCGCGGACGTCCTGGCCGGCTGGCTCGCGGACCGGGTGAAGTAGCCGCACGGGACCGCCCCCCGCCCCACCACCGATACGTGTCGCTACGGCAACAGGCGTCGCCTTCCGCGTGAAGGCCGCTTGCGGCCGCGTCCGGCTGCCCGTAGTCCGGATGGAGAAAGATCAAGTTTTACAGTACTTTATCACAATTCTAAACAGCGCGGCCGAGACGCCGGGGTGGGTCCCGGCGCGCGCGGTCGGCTGCCCGCAGCGTCGCATCCGGCAAGAGACCATGAGAGCCGTCCACCCCCTCCCCGGCATCACCCTGCGCGCCCTGCTCGCCGGGGCCTCGCTCGCCGTGCTGGCGCAGGCCGCGCCGAGCCTCGCCCAGGACGCGCCGCGCCGCGGCGGCGCCGGCCCGACCGCCGGCGGCAGCGTGCAGCTCGAGGAGCTGAGCGTCACCGGCCAGGGCGGCGGCCCGGCCTCCGGGGGCCCCGCTGGCGCGCCCGTGCGCGGCGCGGAGAGCCCGACCGGCCCGATCGACGGCTACGTGGCCCGGCGCTCGGCGACCGCGACCAAGACCAACACCCCGCTGATCGAGACGCCGCAATCGATCAGCGTCGTGGGCCGCAAGCAGCTCGACACCCAGAACGCCCAGACCCTCACCCAGGCGACCCAGTACGTCGCCGGCACCTACGCGGGCACCTTCGGCGCCGACACGCGCCTCGACTTCTTCCAGCTCCGCGGCTTCGTGGTCAGCGATTACGGCCTCTACCTCAACGGCCTGCAGCTCCTGAACTACGGCTTCGCCTACAGCCGCGTGAACACGTTCGGGCTGGAGCGCATCGAGGTGCTGCGCGGCCCCTCCGCGGTGCTGTTCGGCGCCGGCAATCCCGGCGGCCTGATCAACCAGATCAGCAAGCGCCCGACCGAGACCCCGTTCGGGCTCGTCGAGGTCGGCGGCGGCTCCTTCGACCAGCGCTACGCCGCCTTCGACGTCGGCGGCCCGGCCGACGCCGAGGGCCACTGGTTCGGCCGCCTGACCGGCTACGCCCGCAACGGCGGCACGCAGGTCCAGGGCGCGCCGGACGACAGCTACTACATCGCCCCGGCCTTCACCTATAAGCCGGACGGGTCGACCAAGTTCACGATCCTGTCGAGCTTCCAGCACGACAACACGGCCGTGACGGCGAACTTCCTGCCCTATTACGGCACGGCCCGGCCGACCGTGCTCGGCCTGCGCATCCCGCGCTCGCTCAACGTGGGCGATGCCGGCTTCAACACCTTCCGGCGCGACCAGGCCTTCATCGGCTACGAGTTCGAGCACGTCTTCGACGACACCTGGGCGGTGCGCCAGAACGCCCGCTACGGCTACACGCAGAGCTTCCAGAACTCCTATATCGGCCAGCTCGGCTACACCGACCCGCTCCAGACCCAGCTCGGCCGCTACCTGTTCCGGGATTCCGCCAAGATCGCGCAGCTCGACGTCGACACGCAGGCCGAGGCCAAGTTCTTCGACGGCTTCTTCCGCCACGACTTCCTGATGGGCGTGGAGTACCGGAACTTCCAGATCCACGACAACCAGGCCTCGGGCTTCCCCGGCCCCGACCTCAACATCCTCGCGCCCTCTTACGGCCCGCAGGCGGTCTCGGCCTCGCCCTACCTGATCAACGCCAACTCGTTCCAGCAGGTCGGCCTCTACTTCCAGGACCAGATCAAGCTCACGCCGGAGCTGACCCTGATCCTCGGCGGCCGCCAGGACTTCGTCCAGAACACCGTCTACGACCGCCTGACGCCCGCCAACACCAACGGCCGCAACGACAGCGCCTTCACCTACCGGGCGGCGGCGATCTACAACTTCGACTTCGGCCTCGCGCCCTACATCATGTACGCGACCTCGTTCCAGCCCCAGATCGGCGTGGACATCAACAACCGCACCTTCAGGCCCGATACCGGCGATCAGGTCGAGGGCGGCGTCAAGTTCGAGCCGCCCGGCCAGGGCTACTTCCTGACGCTGGCGGGCTTCGACATCCACCGCAGCAACGTGCTCACCCCCAACCCGGTGAACACGATCTTCCAGACGCAGGTCGGCGCGGTGCGCTCCACCGGCTTCGAGGCGCAGCTCGTCGCCAACGTCGCCGACGGCCTCAACCTCGTGGCGTCCTTCACCAAGTTCGACTTCACCACCGAGCGGGATGCCGATCCGGTGCGGGTGGGCAAGACGCCGGTCAACATCCCCCAGACCCTGGCCTCGCTGTTCGCCGACTACACCATCCCGCTCGGGCCGTGGCGCGGCTTCGGCTTCGGCGGCGGCGTGCGCTACGTCGGCAGCTCCTTCGCGGACGTGGCCAACACCCTGCGGGTGCCCGACTACGTGCTGTTCGACGCGCAGGTGCACTACGATTACGAGAACTGGCGCTTCCAGGTGAACGCCTCGAACCTCGCCGACCGGCGCTACGTCGCCTCCTGCCAGTCGAACGTGTCCTGCTTCTACGGCGACGCCCGGCGGGTGCTGGCGAAGGTCAGCTACAAGTGGTGAGGTGGCCCGGGCGGTTCTTGTTTGCGGCCGCCCGCAGCATGGTGACCAGCCCCCCGTCATCGCGAGCGCAGCGAGGCGATCCAGGGCAGCGCGACATCGGCGGGCGTGGCGCTGCTGGATTGCTTCGCTCCGCTCGCAACGACGGCGGCGCTCCGATCAGCCGTCCGCAGCCTCCGCCCCGGTGATCGGCTGCGGCCCGGAGAGCCGGGTCGGCAGGGTGTCGATCCGCAGGGACCGGCGGAGCGCCCGCGAGAACGCGTCGACCGCCATCGTCACCAGCGCGGTGGCGGCGATCAGCACCAGGGTCACGTCGAGGCGCAATTCCGAGATCGCGGCGTCGACATAGAAGCCCAAGGTCGTGACCCCCAGGATGCCGAAGATCGCGCTCTCCCGCAGGATCAGCTCCCAGCGGTAGAGCAGGTAGGCCAGGAACTGCCCGTAGAGCCGCGGCACGGTCTCGTAGGCGTAGAGGTCGAGGCCCCGGGGGGCGTCCGCCCGGTAGGGGATCGCGTCGGCGTGCCGGCCCATCAGGTAGGCGACGATGCCGGCATTGTGCAGGGCGAGCGCCAGGATCGCCGGCAGCATCGAGGGGCCGAGCAGCTGCAGGGCGACGTAGGCCAGCATGTATTCCGGCGTGGAGCGCACCACCACGAGGAGCGCCCGCCCCAGCGGCCGCCCGATCGGCCCGGCGAAGCGCCGCGCGGTCAGCGGGAACAGGACGAGGGCCCCGAGGGCGGTGGCGGCCAGGGCGATCTGCGCCAGGATCAGGGTCTGGGCGGTCCCGGGCAGGACCTGCTCGGTCAGGATCGGGCGCAGCCACGACCAGAGCCGCGCCCAGGTCTCGGGCTCGGCGAGCGGCGCGCCCCGGAGCGGGGCCGGCACGACGTCGTGGCCGAGGAAGCGGGCGAGGCTCGGGCCGATCGCCGCGCTGCCGACGGTCGGCGGCAGCGCCAGCACGGCGCCGACGAGGAGGAACGGCAGGGTCCGGGCGCGCACCCAGAGCCGGCGCGTGCCGATCAGCGCGTAGAAGATCAGGAGCAGCGCCCCGGCCTCGGCGTAGCGGCCCTGGCGGAAGGCGGATTCGAAGGCGAAGCCCATGGTCGGCAGGCCGATGAAGCCCAGCACGAGGCTGGAGCGCAGGCCGCATTCGAGGCGATAGAGGGTGTAGTCGCGCATCCGTCCGGCCACTTCGGGCAGGCGCGCGTACAGGAAGGCCGAGACCGCGCCGGTGCCCGCGGGCAGGACGCGGAGCGCCGCGAGGTCGGCCTCCTCGATCAACTCGGCGTAGACCTTGGCGCAGATGCCCGCGTAGGGCAGCGCGATGGCGAGGACGCCGGTGGTCGCCGACAGGCCGAAGACCTGCATCAGCAGCAGCGCCCAGAACAGCTCGTGGACGGCGCGCAGGCCCGCGCAGGCGAGCCGGACGGCGCGCGAGCGGGCGAAGGGGACGGCGAGCAGCAGCCCCGTCCCGGCCCCGAGCCCGACGCCGAGCATCGCGAAGGCCACGGTGTAGAGGACGCTCCAGCCCTCGACGGCGGGGAAATCGGGCCGGATCAGGCCGCCCAGCAGCCGGGCGAGGTCGGCGAAGGGGTGGAGGGTCGTGACCTGCAGGTCGGCGACCAGCAGGCCGGCGAGCGCCGCCGCCAGGAACCAGCGGCTCACCGCCGCGTAGCCCGGCCGCGGCAGGAACGCGGCCTTGCCGGCGAGAGCGCCCATCAGGCGGCCTCGTAGAACGGGCTGAGCCGCGCCGGGTCGAGGCCGGCCGAGGGCGCGTCGAGGACGATCCGGCCGGCCTCCAGCACCACGACCCGGTCGGTGTGGGCGAGGGCCAGGGCCACGTCGTGGAGCGCCAGGATCAGGGTCTCGTGCCCGCGGGCCAGCTCGACGAGGATCCGGCCGCCCTGCTGGCGGTCCAGCGCCGAGACCGGCTCGTCCGCCACCAGGATCGGCCGTCCGTTGTAGAGGGCGCGGGCCACCGAGACGCGCTGCTGCTGGCCGCCGGAGAGTTCCCCGGCCCGGTCCCAGAGCCGGTCCGCGAGCCCGACCCGGTCGAGGACCGCCTCCACGGCGGCGACGTCGGCCCGCGCCGGCCGGACCAGGGTGCGCAGGTTGTGCAGGGTCGAGCGCCGGTCGAGGCGGCCCATGTAGACGTTGTGGAACACCGAGAGCGGCCGCACCAGGGCGGCCGCCTGAGGCACCAGGGCCACCCGCCCGGGGGCCTGCCCGTGGATCAGGCCGATCAGGGTCGACTTGCCGGCCCCCGAGCGCCCCATGAGCGCGACCCGCTCGCCCGCCCGCACGGTCAGGTCGAGGCCCGACAGAACCGGGCGCCCGTCATAGGCCGCGGAGGCGTTCGCCAGGACGATGGCCGCGCCGGACCCCGCGCCCGACTCCTCGCCGGCTGCCGTGCCGGCTGCCGCGCCGCGCGACACGCGCGTCAGTCCAGGAGGCCGGTGGAGCGTCCGACCTCGACGAGGGGCTCGTAGGCCGCGTTGGTCACGGGGATGAACTTCGAGCGCCCGAACGGCTCCAGGATCGCCGGGTCGGCGATGCCGGTCAGCGCGGCCCGCAGCCTGTCGGTGAAGCCGGCGCCGTAGGTCTGCTCCACGTCGCCCCGCACGGTCCACTGGTAATCGGGGAAGGTCGGGCTCTCCCAGATCACCGAGACGGCCTTCGGGTCGACCTTGCCGGCCTTCGAGTCGAGGTCCCAGACCGAGTAGTCGACGGCGCCGACCGCGAAGGCGCCGGACTGGACCAGCTGGATCGTCCGGGTGTGGTCGCCCGAGAAGCCGACCCGGGCGAAGACCTGCTCCGGGGTCTTCCCCGGGAAGGCCTGCCGGACGAAGTACTCGGGCATCAGCCGCCCGGAGGTCGAGGCGCGGGCGCCGAACGTGAAGGTCCTGCCCGCGACGGCCTTCGGGAAATCCTTCGCCGGCTTCAGCCCGGTGGCGGCGTTGGCGATGACGTAGGTCTTGAACGCCGCGTCCTCGGCGCCCTGCGCGATCGCCTGGGAGCCCGGCACGGCCTTGCGCGCCTGGACGCCGGTGAAGCCGCCGAACCACGCGAGCTGCACCTGCCCGTTGGTGAAGGCGGTGACCGCCGCCGGGTAGCTCTTCACCGGGATGTAGCGCACCGGCACGCCGAGCTCGGCCTCCAGATAGGCGGCGACCTTGCCGAAGCGCTCGACCAGCCGGCTCTCGTCCTGGTCGGGGATGCCGGTGAAGACGAGGGGCGGGAGCGCCTTCGCGGCCGGCTTCTCCTGCGCCCGCGCCGGCCCGGCGGCGGCCAGGGCCGCCAGGACGCCCAGGGCGAGCCGCCCCAGCCAGCCCGGTCCTCGCCTCGAGCTCAGCGTCGATCCCGACTTCGAGCCCGCCTTCGATCCCAGCGTCGATCCCTGCATCGCGTCCTCGTGGCACCACGCCCACGCACGGTGGGCCCGCAAGACGGCGGGCGTAGCAGAAGACGCCGTGCGTGCCAGCCTCGATCCTCGCGATCCGGGCGCCCTGGGGCCGCCGGGAGACCGCCGTGAAGCCGCCTCAGGCGCCGGGCGCCACCGCGATCGCCGACAGGGTGAGGTGCTCCGGCAGGGCGGCGTCCGGCACCGGCACGGCCCGGATCCCGGCCGGGAGCACGCCGCCGAGCAGGTCCAGGAAGTCTCCCGACGCGGCGATCTCGATCTCGGCCGCCTTGGCCTGGGTCTCGATCCGCGCCAGGGCGTTCATCGCCGGACCCAGCACCGTGTACTCGGCCCGCACGCCGTCGTCGAAGACCCCGACCAGCAGGTCGCCCGCGTGCAGGGCGACCACGACCCGCAGGGGGAACAGATTCTCCCGGGCGCGGGCCGCGTTGAGCGCGGCGATCCGGTCGCGGATCGACAGGGCGCAGGCGAGCGCCGCGCGCGCCTGGACGTCGGGATGGCCGACGACGAACTGCACCAGCACCGCGTCGCCGATATACTTGTCGACGAGGCCGCCCTGCTCCGCCACTGCCGCCTGGGCCGCCGCCCGGACCCCCAGCAGGGCCGTCACCATGGCCTCGGGCGGGTGCTCGCGGGAGAGCCGCGAGAAGCCGCGGATGTCGAGGATCATCAGGCAGGCGTGGCGCCGGTGGATGCCGAGGCCGGAATCGCCGTCGTCGGCGGCGAGGTCGAGGGCGACCGTGTCGGGCACGAAGCGGGCGAGCTGGGTCCGCTCGTGCTCCATGCGCAGGGCCCGGACCACCGCGGCGCGCAGGCGGACCATGCCGTCGACCACCAGGAGGCCCGCCGCCATGAAGGTGGCGAGCCCGGTGAGCTGCGCGGTCGGGAAGGTGTCGGCGTTCGGGAACAGGTCCGGATGGATCAGGCCGACCAGGAAGGCCGCGCTCCAGCAGACGGTGACGAGCCCGCAGAACAGCAGGGTCTGCGCCACCCGCATGCTCAGGCCGGTCTGGAGCAGGAGCAGGAAGGCGGGCAGGCGGCTCACCGCGTCGGCGCCGAGCCCCGCCCCGCCCCCGGCCAGCATGTGCTCGATGATCACGTAGACGGCGAGCCCGGCATTGAGGCCGGTGCCGGCCCAGCTGTAGACGGTGGCCGCGGGGCCGCCGCCCCGCTCCCGCAGCCCGAACCAGATCGTGCCGAGGCCGTACAGGCCGAGGATGAACCAGTGGCTCAGGGCGTGCAGCGAGCCGTCATAGGCCTGGGCCGCCATCAGCAGCACCAGCACGATCACCACCCGCAGGCCGAGCAGGCGCAGGCCGCCGCCGGCCTGCATGGTCCGCAGCACCGCCTCGTCGTCCGATCCGGGATCCGCCCGGCCCTCGGCAGGAGCCCGCGCGGGCCGCAGCGCGGAGAGCGTCGGGTTGCCGGCGCTGCCCGAGGCCATCAACCGCCCCGGCCGAGGCGCCGGGCCGCCGCGAAGCGGTTGAGGAAGCGCGGCTCCTTCTCGGGGGCGATCCGGATCGCGAGGTGCAGGGTGCCGTCGGCCTCCGACCGGCGGTCGAGGATCTCGGCGTTCTCGTAGAGCCAGTTCAGCGCCGCCCCGTCCTCCGGCGGCAGCGCCACCGCGAAGCTCGCGCGGTTGCGCCCGATCCGCGCCTCGATCCGGGCCGACAGCGCGGCGAGCCCCTCCCCGGTCACCGCCGAGACCAGGACCGGCGCGGCGCTGTCGCGGTCGTTGCGGGCCCTGGCCTGGCCGCTGAGGTTCAGGAGCCGCGCGCGCTCGTCGTCGTCGAGCAGGTCGGCCTTGTTCCAGACCTCGATGATCCGGTCGGTGCTGGTCTCGATGCCGAGCTCGCGCAGGACCTCGCCGACATCCTCGGCCTGGGCCTCGGAATCGACATGGGCGACGTCGCGCACGTGGAGCAGCACGTCGGCCTCGATGGCGTCCTCGAGCGTCGCCCGGAAGGCCGCGATCAGGGGCGTCGGCAGGTCGGAGATGAAGCCCACCGTGTCCGACAGGATCACGGTCTCGCCGTGGGGCAGCTTGGTCGCCCGCGCGGTGGGGTCGAGGGTCGCGAACAGCATGTCCTTGGCGGTGACCTCGGCCCGGGTCAGGGCGTTGAACAGGCTCGACTTCCCGGCGTTCGTGTAGCCGACGAGCGCGACGATCGGGTACGGCACACGGGCCCGGCTCTGCCGGTGCAGGCCGCGGGTGCGCACCACCGCGTCGAGGTCGCGCTCGATCCGGGTCATGCGCTCCTGGATCATGCGCCGGTCGGCCTCGATCTGGGTCTCGCCGGGGCCGCCCAGGAAGCCGAAGCCGCCGCGCTGGCGCTCCAAGTGGGTCCAGGAGCGGACGAGGCGGGACTTCTGGTAGGCGAGGTGGGCGTGCTCGACCTGCAGCGTGCCCTCGCGCGTGGAGGCGCGGCGCCCGAAGATCTCCAGGATCAGGCCGGTGCGGTCGATGACCTTGGCGCCCCAGGCCTTCTCGAGGTTGCGCTGCTGCACCGGCGACAGGGCGCAGTCCATCACGACGAGGCCGATCTCGCGGGCGCGGATCAGGCCGGCGATCTCCTCGACCCGGCCCTTGCCGAGATAGGTGGAGGGCCGGATCCGCGGCAGGCTGACGGCGAGGCTCTCGACCACGTCGAGCTCGATCGCGGCGGCGAGCCCGGTCGCCTCGTCGAGGCGGGCCTCCACGGAGCGCGACGGCGCGGCCGGTCCGGGGCCGGCCCCCGCCGCGCCGCGGGCGAGGTAGGGGCCGATCACCAGGGTGTGGGTCGCCGCGGCGATCTCGCCCTCGGGGGCGGCCTGCGCCTGGAGGCGGGCTTCGCCGGACGTCAGCGTTTCGGTCATACGGCCTTCGGCGCCGCCGCCCCGGGCGACGGCTTCGTTGGAGAGGTCGGAGTGTCAGAATGGGGATGCGGGCGGGCCGGGCCAAGATGCCGGCCGCGAACGGGCACAGATATCCGTCGGCGGGCGGGGTCTCCGCCCTCCCCCCGCCGCGGCCGCGCCGGTCGCGCGGCGTCGCCCGCGCGGCGCATTGGGCCTCCGACCCGCCCGATCCCCGGCTTCCGGCCCGCTAGGCGCCGGGGCCGCCGGCCCTCACGCCTTCTCGGCGGTCTCGTCCGGCTCGAACAGCTGCACCGGGTGGCCCGGCATGATCGTGGAGATCGCGTGCTTGTAGACCAGCTGCGAGTGCCCGTCCCGGCGCAGCAGCACGCAGAAATTGTCGAACCACGTCACCACGCCCTGCAGCTTGACGCCGTTGACGAGGAAGATGGTCAGCGGAATCTTGTTCTTGCGGACATGGTTGAGAAAGGTGTCCTGAAGGTTCTGTGCGCGTTCGCCCGCCATCTTCTTGGCCTTCTTGTTGTCCCGGCTCGCTCGGTCCGGGAGGAGTATGCCGCGGGCCGGATCGTCCGATCATCCGGTCCAGGGCCGTGTATACCAACACCATGACGACGTGAAAGCGTGGGTGCAAGCAACCCCCGTTCCAGCCGATCCGTGACGGATCGGCCCCGCCCTCAACGCGCGCCCCGGCGCCGCGGCCTCACGGGCCGATGCCGAGGGACTTCAACTTGCGGTGCAAGGCCGAGCGCTCCATGCCGATGAACTCGGCGGTGCGGGAGATGTTGCCCGAGAACCGCGCGATCTGCGCCACGAGGTACTCGCGCTCGAAGATCTCGCGGGCCTCCCGGAGCGCGAGGCTCATCAGCTTCTCGCCGCCCGCGCCGCCCGGCGTCGTCGGCACCAGGGCGCCGATCTCGGAGGGCAGCATCTCCGAGGTGACCTCCTGCTCCGGGTCGGCCTGGGTCAGGATCATCAGCCGCTCGACGTTGTTCTTGAGCTGGCGCACGTTCCCCGGCCAGTTGTGCGACTGCAGCACCGCCATGGCGTCCTCGGCGATCCGGCGCTTGGGCAGGCCGGTCTGGGACGAGATGTTGTCCATGAAGAACTGGATCAGCTCGGGCACATCCTCCCGGCGCTCCGACAGGGCCGGGACCCGGATCGGCACCACCGACAGGCGGTGGAACAGGTCCTCGCGGAAGCGGCCGGCGGCGATCTCCTCCTGAAGGTCCCGGGAGGACGAGGAGATGATGCGGACATCGACGTGGACCCGCGTCGTGCCGCCGACCCGCTGGAAGTTCTGGTCGACGAGGACGCGCAGGATCCGGTTCTGGGTCTCCCGCGGCATGTCGGCGACCTCGTCGAGGTAGAGGGTGCCGCCGTGGGCCTCCTCCAGGGCGCCGACCCGCCGGCCGCTCTCGCCCTCGACCCCGAACAGCTCGGCCTCCATGGTCTCGGGCAGGATCGCCGCCGCGTTGAGGAGCACGAACGGGCCATTCGAGCGGGCCGAGGCCTTGTGCAGGCTGCGCGCCGCGAGCTCCTTGCCGGCGCCCAGCGCCCCGGTGATCATCACCCGGGCGTTCGTCGGCGCCACCCGGTCGAGGGTCTGGCGCAGCTGGTTGATGGCGAGCGACGTGCCGACGATGCGGTTGGTGGCGCCGGAGCGCGCCGTCAGGTCGCGGACCTCGCGCCGGAGCCGGGAGGCCTCCAGCGCCCGCTCGGCCACCAGGATCAGCCGGTCGGCCTTGAACGGCTTCTCGATGAAGTCGTAGGCGCCTGCCTTGATGGCCGAGACCGCAGTCTCGATGTTGCCGTGGCCCGAGATCATCACCACCGGCAGGTCGGGGTTCGCGGCCTTGATCAGGTCGAGCACCTGCAGGCCGTCGAGCCGGGAGCCCTGCAGCCAGATGTCGAGGAAGACGAGGTGCGGCCGGCGCGCCTCGATGGCGGCGAGCGCCTCGTCCGAGCCGCCGGCCGTGCGGCAGCGGTGGCCCTCGTCGTCCAGGATCCCGGCGACGAGGTCGCGGATGTCGGCCTCGTCGTCGACGATCAGGATATCGGCGCTCATGCGTGCATCTCCGCGATCCGGGGGGCCGTCGGCGCGGCGCCCTTCTCCTCTGTCGTGACGGGACTGGTCTCAGAGGCCGCCGCCGCCGGCTCGGGCCCGTGCTCGCGCGGGACCCGCATCCGGACCTGGCCGCCGCGGCCGGCGGGATTGTCGTTCAGCTCGATCCCGCCGCCGTGCTCCTCGAGCACCTTGCTGACGATAGCAAGCCCCAGCCCGGTTCCACCCTCGCGGGTGGTCATGTAGGGCTCGAGCAGGCGCTGGCGCCCCTCGGCCGGGAATCCCTTGCCGTTGTCGGTGACGGCGATCACCGCGAACCCGTCCTCGACGGCGAGGTTCAGGCTGATCTTGCCCTTGCCGAGCTCGGCCTCCGGCACCTCGGCCACCGCCTCGACGGCGTTCTTGAGGATGTTGGTGATCACCTGGCTGAGCAGCCTGATGTCGAAGGCCGCAACGATCTTCTCCGCACTGCCCGCGCCGCCCTGGGCCGAGAACGCGAAGTCGATGTCCGGGTGCGCGACCCGCATCATGAACAGGTTCTGCTTGGCGATCTCGGTGAGGTCGTTCGGCGCGATGGCGGGCTTCGGCATCCGCGCGAAGGCCGAGAACTCGTCGACCATGCGCTTGATCTCGTCCACCTGCCGGACGATCGTGGCGGTGCATTGGTCGAACACCTCCTTGTCGGCGGTGATGACCTTCCCGTACTTGCGCCGGATCCGCTCGGCGGAGAGCTGGATCGGGGTCAGCGGGTTCTTGATCTCGTGGGCGATGCGGCGCGCCACGTCGCCCCAGGCGGAGCTGCGCTGCGCCTGGACGAGGTCGGTGATGTCGTCGAGCGTCACCACCGAGCCGCGGGACGCCCCCTGCGCCTGCTCGCTCGTGACCCGCACCGTGATGGTGCGCTCGCCCCGGGACCGGGTGAGCTGGACCTGCTGCTGCTGCAGGCTGCGCGGGCGCGCCTCGCTCTCGGCCAGCACCGGCGCGAGCTCCGGCACCGCGCGGGCCAGCGGCTCGCCGACCAGGGCGTCGCTCGCGAGGTCGAGCATCCGCTCGGCGGCGGGGTTGGCGATGGTGACGAAGCCCGCCGCGTCGAGGCCGATCACCCCGGGCGAGACCCCCGACAGCACGGCCTCGGTGAAGCGGCGGCGGGTGTCGATCAGGTCGCTCGCGGCGATCAGGCCGGCATGCTGGCGGCGCAGCTCCTGGGTCATCTTGTTGAAGCTCTCGCCCAGGTGGGCAAGGTCGCCGCTGGTCTTCTTGGTCGGCACCTGGGCGTAGAAATTGCCCGACGCCACCTGGTCGGCGGCGTTGATCAGCCGCCGGATCGGCGCCACGAACCGGTTGGCGAAGTTCATGCCGAACCAGACGGCCGAGAGCAGCGCGATCAGCGCGATCAGCAGGAACACCGACGCGAAGGTGATCTGGATCGAGCGGCGCAGCGAATCGTAGGTGAGGTACTCGGCCGCCGCCGCCCGGGACACGCCGGGGAACTCGATGGCGAGCTGGCTCACCTCCCGCTGCACCATCAGCACGGCGTCGTCGTAGGCCGGCATGCGCAGCAGCGCGGCGAAGACCCGGCCCTCGGTGGGCAGGAGGCAGATCGGATCGGCGGAGTTCGCCGCGTCCTCGAAGGCCGCCGCTGAGGGCAGGCGGTTCGTCTTCAGGACGTCGATCTTGGCCCGGGCCACCACCTCGGTGGGGCCGCGCATGATCTGCGCCACCGGCAGGCCGAGATTGGTCGCCCGGGTGGTCAGGAAGGTCTGGAACCAGTCCCGGTTCACGTCGAAGTTCGGCCGGGCCCGGGTGAGGTCGTCGGCGAGGATGCGGATCTCGCGGGCGAGGCTCTGGCACTGGTTCTCCTGGTAGGCGTCGGCCACCTCCACGGATTTCAGCACCACGTCCCGGACCCGGTCGGTGAAGCCGAGCGACAGGCCCCGGTCGATCGTCACCGAGGCGACCACGGCGAGCAGGATCGTCGGCAGGATCGCGATCAGCGAGAACAGGCCGACGATGCGGGTGTGCAGGCGCGCCACCGCGGCGTTGGCCTTGCGGGCGTGCAGGAAGACCCGCGCCTCCCAGGCGATGATGACCGCGAGGCCGAGCACCAGGGCGGCGTTGATGGCCAGCAGCGTCACGCCATAGGCCGGCGTCGGCGTCACCCGGATCACCCCGGCCAGGATCAGGAAGGTCGCGAGCGCCGAGACCAGGGCGGTGATCACCATGGCGGCGCCGATCCAGCCGGGACCGCGCGGGCCCGGCCGCAGCGATTCCGCCAGGGGCGTGCCGGACGGCAGGGACGCCCCGGGGCCCGCGGGCGTGCCCGCGTCCCGCTGATCCGCGGCCGGCTGGACAGCGTCCGGCTGGACCGCGTCCTGCTGGACCGCGTCCTGGCCCGCCCCGTCGGCACCCCTCTCGGGGACCGACGCGGGGCCTTCCTCTGTCCGTGAGCGTCTCAGGAACGGCATGACTGGTGCAGGGCCACAACAGTGTGGCGGAATTAATACGAATCCGGGCATCCGGGCGGCGGATCGGCGGCGCGATCCGCCGCACGCGGGCGGCCTTGACCCCGCTCCGCCCCGCCCGTACCCCCGGTCGCGGAGGCGAACGGGGTCTGGTGGCCCTCCTGGTCTTCAAAACCAGTGGTACGCCAACAGCGTACGGTGGGTTCGATTCCCATCCGCTTCCGCCACGCTTCAGACAATCGAAACCGATGAACCAGTGTTCGCCGATATTCAGGCGACACGTGCGATTAAATTCGCGATACTGCTTCATCGGAACTGTGGGGGTGCCGGCTCGTTTCCCGCGATCGATCCCGCACGGGTGCCCGCGTGAAGAACCGATCCGCCGCCACCGTCCCGTTCCCGCCGGCCGCGGCCGGCCGCGCGCGCTGAGGCCGGCCATGCTGGACAGACTCGTCACGCTCCTCCCGCCCGGCGCCCGCGAGGCGCTGCGAACCCTCGCGGCGCGCCGGCCCGTGCGACTTCCCGTGCGACTTCCCCCGCGTCGGCCGGGCGCCGAGGCCACGATCCTGCCGGGGCTCGACGCGCGGCCCGCCCCGATGGCGCCGCTGCACCCGCCCGCCGCCATCAACGACAATCCCCTCCAGGCACTCCACGACGCCGTCGAGCGGGACCTGCGCGCCAGCGGCCACCTGCGCTGAGCGCGGGCCGCGCGGCCGACCGTCAGCGCTTGGCCGGTGCGGGGCCTTCGGGAATCGTCCCGGGCGCGATCCAGTGGCAGGCCGTGGTGCCGCGCACGGCGGCGCAGTCGTAGCTCGCGCCGCCCAGCGTCACCTTGTCGACGATGCCGGCGAGGTCCGTGCGCGCCAGTGCCGCGCAGCCGAGATGGTCCGCCTTGGGGTCGGCCAAGTGCGCCGCGGCCGCCGCCGCACCGTCGCGCATCAGCATGCGGTAATTGGCCAGCGACGGGCAGCCGATCACCGGCGGCCCAGCCCGCCGGTCCGGGACGCTCCTGTCGGGGCGGGGCGCGCGGGGCGCCTGCTGGGCCTGGACCGGCGCCGCGCCGAGGCCGAGGGCCAGCGCGACGAGGACGGCGTCGGGGAGGAGGCGGCGTGTCATGGGCCGCTCGTAGCACGGCGCGTCCGGTGTTGCGCATCCACCGCGCCGCTACGCTCAGCCCCCCGGCGGGCCCCCTCGCCCGGCCCCCTCGCCCGGCCGCCGCAGACCTGCGGCGGATTCGGGGCTCGCCTGCGGATGTTCAGGCTTGACCGCGGGCCCGCCATTTGCGAGCGCCGCGCAGGAACGGAGGACGGGCCATGACGACGGAAATCGACAGCGACCAGAGACTGCACTTGGTCTTCGGCGGTGAATTGCAGGATCTCGACGGGGTCCGGTTCCGGGACATCAAGAACCTCGACATCGTCGGCATCTTCCCGGACTACGCCACCGCCCAGGCCGCGTGGCGGGCCAAGGCCCAGGCCACCGTCGACAGCGCGCAGACGCGCTACTTCGTGGTGCACCTGCACCGGCTGCTGGAGCCGCCGGCCCCCTGAGGGGACCGGGCGCGCGGGGATCCGAACCCGGGTCCGAGTCCGGGTCCGCCGCGCGCGTCCGCGGTGAGAGCGGGGTAAGAGCGCGGTGAGGGCGCGGCCGTGAAGGCATTGTGACACTTCCGGCCCGCTGCTAAGAGCCTCGCCCGTCATCGGATCGTTCCGGCTCCTCGGGAGACCGGTCTGAACAAGAGCGGCGGGAGGTCCGGCCGCGAGCGAGCGGCCGCCCATGAAATCCTCGATCAAGATCATCGCCGGGAATGCCAGCCGGCCCCTGGCCGAGGCGATCGCGGCCTATCTCGAATTGCCGCTGGCCAAGTGCATGGTCCGGCGCTTCGCCGACATGGAGATCTTCGTCGAGCTCCAAGAGAACGTGCGCGGCGAGGACGTGTTCATCGTCCAGTCGACCTCGTTCCCGGCGAACGACCACCTGATGGAGCTGCTGATCATGATCGACGCCGCGCGCCGGTCCTCGGCCCGGCGCATCACGGCGGTGATCCCGTATTTCGGCTACGCGCGGCAGGACCGGCGCACCTCCGGCCGCACCCCGATCTCGGCCAAGCTGGTGGCGAACCTGATCACGGAGGCCGGCGCCGACCGCGTCCTGACCCTCGACCTCCACGCCGGCCAGATCCAGGGCTTCTTCGACATCCCCACCGACAACCTGTTCGCCGCCCCCGTGATGGTGCGCGACATCAAGGAGCGGCTGCCGAGCGCCGACCGGATGGTGGTCTCGCCGGACGTCGGCGGCGTGGTCCGGGCGCGCGCCATCGCCAAGCGGATCGACTGCCCGCTCGCCATCGTCGACAAGCGCCGCGAGCGCCCCGGCGAGTCCGAGGTGATGAACATCATCGGCGAGGTCGAGGGCCGCTCCTGCATCCTCGTGGACGACATCGTCGATTCGGGCGGCACCCTGGTCAACGCCGCCGAGGCCCTGCTCAACGCCGGTGCCAAGGACGTCTCGGCCTACATCACGCACGGCGTGCTGTCGGGCGGCGCGGTCTCGCGCATCGCCGCCTCGCGGATGAAGGAGCTGGTGATCACCGACTCGATCCAGCCGACCCAGGCCGTCAAGCTCGCCCGCAACATCCGGGTGGCGACGATCGCGCCGCTGCTCGGCGAGGCGATCGGCCGGACCGCGACCGAATCCAGCGTCTCCAGCCTGTTCGACTGACGGCGCCGTCCGGCCGATTCCGGCCGGCCCTGAGGCGCCCCGCCCCTACCGGCCCGACACCCAGCCGCCCCGGTTGCCGGTCTCGGTGCCCGGCGCGGTGAGCACCAGGACCGTGCGGCCCGGCAGCGGCACGGCGGTCCCGGCCGCGATCGCCGGCGCGCCGGGGGTGCGGGCGCCCGCGGGCTCGCCCGTGTCGAAGGCCGGCGTCCACGGGCCGCCGATCACCGGGGCGAGGCGGAAGCTGACGGCCTCCGCCCCGGCATTGAACAGCATCAGGAGGCGGTCGCCCGGGTCGCCGTCGTTGCCGATCTGCATGCCGAAGACCTGGAGCCCGTCGTCCGACCAGTGCCGGACCTCCATCTCGATGCCCTCGGGGGAGAGCCAGTGCACGTCGCGCAGGGGCTCGTCGGGGTCGATCAGCGCGCCCGTGAAGAAGCGCCGCCGCCGCAGGGCCGGTTGCGCCCGGCGCAGGGCCAGCAGGTTGGCCACGAAGTCCGTGAGGGCCGGATCCGGATCGACGCTCCAGTCCATCCAGCTCGTCGGGTTGTCCTGGGCGTAGGCGTTGTTGTTGCCGCCCTGGCTGCGGGAGCGCTCGTCGCCCATGAGCAGCATCGGGACGCCCTGGGCCAGCATCACCGTCGCCAGCATGTTGCGCTTCTGGCGGGCGCGCAGGGCGAGGATCGCCGCGTCGTCGGTGTCGCCCTCGACGCCGTAGTTGCGGCTGACGTTGTGGTTATGGCCGTCGCGGTTGTCCTCGCCGTTCGCCTCGTTGTGCTTCTCCTCGTACGACACCGTGTCGGCGAGCGTGTAGCCGTCGTGGCTGGCGATGAAGTTGACGCTGGCCAGCGGCGAGCGCCCGGACGGGGCGAACACCTCGCGCGAGCCGGTCAGCCCCTGCGTGACCTTGGCGAGCGTGGCGGAATCGCCCTTCCAGAAGCCCCGGGCGGCGTCGCGGAACTTGTCGTTCCACTCGCTCCAGCCGCGCGGATAGCCGCCGAGCTGGTAGCCGCCCTCCCCGACATCCCACGGCTCGGCCACCATCTTGACCCGCGCCAGCACCGGGTCCTGCGCCACGGCCTGGAAGAACGCCGCCTGCGGGGTGAAGGCGAAGGGCGCGCGCCCGAGGCTCGAGGCGAGGTCGAAGCGGAAGCCCGCGATGCCGTAGGCGGTGACCCAGTGGCGCAGGGAATCGAGCACGAGCTGCATCACCCGCGGGTGGCTCGCGTCGAAGGTGTTGCCGCAGCCGGTGCAGTCGCGGTTGCGGCGCGGGTCGGCGGGGTCGAGCTTGTAGTAGCTGGCGTTGTCGATGCCGCGGAACGACAGGGTCGGGCCGGTATGGTCGCCCTCGGCGGTGTGGTTGTAGACCACATCGAGCCAGGTCTCGATCCCGGCGGCGTTCAGCTCCCGGATCGCCGCCTTCAGGCCGCCGAGGCCGCCCTCCCCCAGGTAGCGCGGCTCCGGGGCGAAGTAGCCCAGGGGCTGATAGCCCCAGAAATTGACGAGCCCCTTCTCCACCAGGAAGCGGTCGTCCGCGAAGGCCTGGATCGGCAGCAGCTCCAGGGCGGTGACGCCGAGCTTGACGAGGTGCTCGATGATCGCCGGGTGGGCGAGCGCCCCGTAGGTGCCGCGCTCCGCCTCGGGAATGTCGGGATGGGTGCGGGTCAGCGCCTTGACGTGCGCCTCGTACACCACCGTCTCGGCGAGCGGCCGGCGGACCGGGTTGAGGGCGAGGTCGGGCACCTCCGGCGCGGTGACCACGCAGCGCGGCATGTAGACCGCGCTGTCGCGCCGGTCGATCCGGTCCTCGCGCCCGCCGCCCCGGCGGTGGCCGTAGAGCGCGTCGTGCCAGCGGATCCGGCCGCGGATCTCCCGCGCGTAGGGGTCGAGGACGAGCTTCGAGGCGTTGAACCGGTGGCCCGCCGCCGGGTCCCAGGGGCCGTGCACCCGGTAGCCGTAGAGCTGGCCCGGCAGCACGCCGCGCAGGTAGCCGTGCCAGACGTCGTCGGTCCGGCAGGGCAGCCGCACCGTGCGGGTCTCGTGCCGCTCCCCCGGCTCGAACAGGCAGATGTCGACCGCGGTGGCGTGCTCGGAGAACAGGGCGAAGTTGACGCCGCGCCCGTCGAAATGGGCGCCGAGCGGTGCCGGCACCCCGTCGTCGACGGCGATCATGCGGGGCGTCCGGTCACACGGATGGCGGCGGGCGGGAGCAGCGGGAGGCGCCGGCTATTCGGCGGCCGCGGCGGCGGTGGGCGGCTCGCGCTCGACCGTGCGGAAGTTCTCGAGCTCCGCCAGGAAGTTGCGCGCCCACCAGTCGACGTCCTCGCGGGTCATGCGCTCGACCATCGGCTTCCAGCGCGCCAGCCGCTCGGCCTTCGGCATGTAGAGGGCCGCGCGGATCGCCTCGGCGACCTCGAACCGGTCGTAGGGGTTGATCAGCAGCGCCTCGGGCAGCTGCCGGGCGGCGCCGGCGAATTTCGACAGGACCAGCACCCCCGGATCGTCCTCGCTCTGGGCGACGACGTACTCCTTGGCGACGAGGTTCATGCCGTCGCGCATCGGCGTGACGAGCCCGACCCGGGCGGCCCGGTAGAGGCCGGCCAGCACGGGCCGCGGATAGGCCTTGGTGATGTACTGGATCGGCGTCCAGGCCGGGTCGCCGAGCGAGCCGTTGATCTCGCCGACCTTCTCGTTCACCTCGCGGGCGAGCTGCTCGTATTCCGGCACCTCGCTGCGGGATTTCGGCGTGATCTGGATGTAGGTGACGTTGCCGCGCTGGTCGGGATTCGAGGCGAAGAAGCTCTCCACCGCCTCCATCCGCTCGGGCACACCCTTGGAATAGTCGAGCCGGTCGACGCCGATCAGCAGCTTGCGGGTGCGCAGGCCCGCGATGGTCTCGCGCACGACCTTGTTGGAATTGGCCTTCTCGGCGGCCTCCTTGAAGCCCGCGACGTCGATGCCGATCGGGAAGGCACGGATCCGGGTCCGGCGGCCGTCGACCATCAGCGAGCCGCCGCCGAGCGGGATCGCCCGCTGGGTGTCGACGAGGTTGCGCTGCAGGTTCTGGACGTCCGCCTCGGTCTGCAGGCCGATCAGGTCGTAGTCGACGATGGCGCGCAGCAGTTCGGTGCTGGCCGGCAGCGAGTTGAACACGTCGGCGGCGGGCCAGGGAATGTGGTGGAAGTAGCCGATCGGGTTGTCGAGCCCGAGGCCGCGCAGCTCGGCCGCGAGCGGCAGCAGGTGGTAATCGTGGACCCAGATGATGTCGTCGGGCTCGACCAGCTTGGCCAGCGCCCGCGCGAAGGTCCGGTTCACGCGGCTGTAGCCGGCATAGTCCGAACGCGAGAAGGCGCCGAGCCCGAGCCGGTAATGCATGATCGGCCACAGGGCGCGATTCGCGAAGCCGGCGTAGTATTCCAGGTGATCCTGCGGCGAGAGGTCGACGACGGCGTACTGGACCCGGCCCCGGTCGATCAGCGTCGGCTCCTCGGACGGCTCGTCCGTGATGGTGCCGCTCCAGCCGAACCACAGACCTTCGTAGGCCGTGAAGGCCTCCTTGACCGCGACGGCGAGGCCGCCCGCCGCCACCGCCTTGCCGCCCTCCTCCGGGACGGCGACGCGGTTCGATACGATCACAAGGCGTGCCACGCGGGTCGGCTCCGGATCAGGGGCGCGGGTCGGGTCGAGGATCTCGCCGCGCCTGCATCGGGACGTCACTACTATGTCAGAACGCGCGGAGGCCCTGCGCGATCCTTTGTCGGTCGTCCCGCAACCCAAGCGTGAAGCCGGGCGCGGGTCAAGTCGAGGCCCTGCCGTTCCGGGACAGGGCGGCCGCTCCGTCCCGGTCGGGCGCCTCAGTCGAGCGCCCCGTGCGAGCGTTGTACAAGCGTGGCGGTTCTGGCAGATCTTGCCTGAACGGCGCGTGAGCGGTGCCGCCCGTCGCGCCGGACCCCGCGCACGCATCGGAAGGGCGCACAGGGACCGGAACCCGCGACAGCCGAGTCGGTTACTCAGCCATCGCGGGGCCCGCGGTCGCCGCGAGCGGCCCCGTCCCCGCGCCGCGAGGAGTGTTTTCGAGATGGCCGGCAACGAGTTACCGCAAGGCACCCCCGCGGATCCGATCGCGGATCCGCACCGCGAGGGGCCGCACGCCGCGCCGCACGACGCGCCCCACACCGCCGCGGAGGAGCGCGCGCAGTGGCGGGCCCTCCAGGGCGACGTCGAGGGGCTCGCCGACGTGGCGGCCGAGCGCGGGCGCGGCCTGCTCGACGCGGCCCGGCTGCAGGCGCAGAGCTACGTCGAGCAGCGCAAGAGCGACGCCGCGCAGTCGGTCCACGACCTGGCGCAGACGATCCGCAATTCCGGCCGCGATCTCGGCGACAAGCCGAACGTCCGCGCCTTCTTCGACAGCGCCGCGGACGGGCTGGAGCAGCTCGGCTCCTCGATCGAGCGCCGCAGCCTCGGCGAGTTCTACAGCGAGGCCGAGTCCTTCGCCCGGCGCGCGCCGGTGGCGGTGGCCGTGGGGACCTTCGTGGCCGGCCTGATCGCCGCCCGCTTCATCAAGTCGTCCAGCCTGCCGCCGGAGGCGCCGGACGGCGACGCCCGCGACAGCTTCCGGGCCTGACGCCATGACCTACGGCTCCGACCCGCGCCAGGCGGGCACCTCCACGGGCCCCTCCACGGGCCCAGCCACGGGCCCCTCCAGCATCCAGAGCCTGATCGGCGACGCCCTGCGGGAGACCAACGAGCTCGCCCGCAAGGAGATCGCGCTGTTCCGGGCCGAGATGGCCGGCAACGTCCGCCAGCTCATCGTCGGCCTCGCCTGCATGGTCGGCTCGGCGGTGTTCGCCGTGGTCGCCCTGCTGGTGCTGATCGGCGCCTTCGTGAAGTGGCTCGCCACCATCGTGGGCTCCGAGTGGCTCTCGGCCCTGATCGTCGGCGGCGTTCTGCTGCTCCTCGCCCTCGGGATGGCCCTGTGGGCGCGCAGCGTCCTCTCCCTCTCGACCCTGGCCCCGAAGCGCACGACGCGCCAGGTCCGCCAGGATGCCCAGGCCCTCTCGGAGCGCGTGTCCGGATGAGTACGATGAACGACCTCGAGAAGGAGATCGAGGAGAGCCGCGCCCGGCTCGACGACACGATCGACCGCATCCAGGGCCGGCTCTCGGTGCCGAATCTCGTGGACGAGATGCTGGGCAATGCCCGGCGGGTGCCGGCACTGAACACGACCTACGATTCGGCCTTGGAGGCGGTGCGCCGCAATCCCGTGCCGGTGCTGCTGATCGCGGCGGGCGTCGGCCTGCTGTTCAACCGGATGGCCCGCGACGCCCAGCGCCGCCGCACCGAGGTCTCGGCCGAGCGCGTGCCCACCCTGAACACCGGCGCGGCCCGCGGCTACGACCCCGACCGCCCGACGGTCCGCCCGGCCCGCGATCCGCTGGACACGACCGAGATCTGAGGACCGGACCCGTCCAGGTCCGGCCGGATCCGGCCGGGTCCGGGACGAGACACCGTGCCGCCCGGCCGGACGACCGGGCAGACCGGCGCCGAAGGCGGGCCGGCGAGACCGACATCTGAGGACAGCGCCATGACCGACAAGCCGGGTATCCCCTCCAGCACCCCCGAGCAGCTCGCCGCCGCGGCGGGGATGCCGCACGGCGCCGACGACAAGAGCCTGCGGCCGGATCCGGCCGGCCTCGGCGATCCGGGCGCGCCCGGCACCGCCGCGGGCGACTTCACCCTCCGGCCGGATCCGCGCGGCCTGCACGACCCGCTCCGGCCCGGCGCGGCGACGGGCTCGCACGACGCCGCCCATGACACTGCCCAGGACGCTGCCCAGGACGCCGCTTCGGCCGCGAAGGACGGCATCCGGGCGGCGGGCGACCGGGCCACCGAGTTCGCCGGGCAGGCGCGCCGCACCGTCTCGGGCCTCGCCGACGACATCAACGACCGCCTCGGCGGGGCGGCCGATCAGGCGCGCGACCGCGCCACCGCGGCCTACGACGAGGCCCGGGAGCGGGCCGGCGCCCTCCATCGCCGCAACATGCGGGCGCTGGATGACCTCACCAACCAGGGGATCGAGGGGATCAACCGCGGGCGCACCGCCGTCGAGCGCTTCGTCGACGACAACCCGCTCCTCGTCGGCGTCGTCGGCGTGGCCGCCGGCCTGCTCCTCGGCGCGCTGCTGCCGCGCACCCGCCAGGAGGACCGGAGCATCGGTCCCTGGGCCGACGAGGTCCGCGACCAGGGCCTGCGCTACGCCCGCGAGGTGACCAATATCGGCCGCGAGTTCGTCCAGACCGCCCTCGATCCGGACAACCTCAACGCCGCCGCCCGCAAGGTGGTCGATCCGGAGAGCCCCACGCCGCCCGCGGGCGAGCGGACGCAGCACAATCTCTGATTCGGTGGCCGGGGCCCCTCCGGGGGGCCTCGGCGCCGTCATCCCGGGCGAGGCGACGTGCCCCGGAGTTGCGCGACGTCGAGCAGCGTGGCGCCGCCTGGATTGCTCCGCTCGCAGCGACGCGGTGGCCGGATCCTCGCTCCGTCGACCCTTCTGACAGGACGGCGCGTCAGTCCCGATACAGCCCCGCATGCGCCTCGCGGAGCAGATTCTTCTGGACCTTGCCCATCGTGTTGCGCGGCAGCTCGTCTACGAACAGGACGCGCTTGGGGCACTTGAACCGGGCGAGGCGCCCCTCCAGGGCGGCCTGCACGCCGGCCTCGTCCGGGCAGCCGGCGCCGCCCACCACCACGGCGGTGACGGCCTCGCCGAAATCCGGGTGCGCCAGGCCGATCACGGCGGATTCGACCACGCCCGGCAGGGCGTCGATCTCGGTCTCGACCTCCTTCGGGTAGACGTTGAAGCCCCCCGAGATAATCAGATCCTTGCCGCGCCCGACGATGTGGACGTAGCCCCGGCCGTCGACCTTGCCGAGGTCGCCGGTGATGAAGAACCCGTCGGCCCGGAACTCGGCCGCGGTCTTCTCGGGCATGCGCCAGTAGCCCTGGAACACGTTCGGGCCCTTCACCTCGATCATGCCGACCGCGTCGGGCCCGAGGGCCGCGCCGGTCTCGGGATCGACCACCCGCAGGGACACGCCCGGCAGGGGGAAGCCCACCGTGCCGGCGACCCGGTCCCCCGCGTAGGGGTTCGAGGTGCTCATGTTGGTCTCGGTCATGCCGTAGCGCTCGAGGATGGCGTGGCCGGTGCGGGCCTGCCATTCCCGGTGCGTCTCGGCGAGCAGCGGCGCCGAGCCCGACACGAACAGGCGCATGCCCCGGGCCGCCTCCGGCGTCAGGCCCGGCTCCTTGAGGAGCCGGGTGTAGAAGGTCGGGACGCCCATCAGGGCGGTCGCCCGCGGCATCAGGCTCAGGATCAGCTTCGGGTCGAGCCGGGGCAGGAACAGCATGGAGCCGCCGCTCGCCAGCACCGTGTTGGTCGCCACGAACAGGCCGTGGGTGTGGAACACCGGCAGGGCGTGGATCAGCACGTCGTCGGCGGTGAAGCGCCAGTACGCGACCAGCGTCCGGGCGTTCGACGCGAGGTTGTCGTGGGTCAGCATGGCGCCCTTGGAGCGCCCGGTCGTGCCCGAGGTGTAGAGGATCGCCGCGAGGTCCTCCGGACCCCGGGGCACGTCCGCGAAGGCGGCGCCCGCATCGGCGGCCCGGTCAGCGGCCTCCGCGGCGCTGCCGCCGCCCGCCGCGTCGAGGGTCCAGACCTGCCGGACGCCGGCGGCGGCCTCGGCGAGCGCGTCGCGCCGGCCCGGGTCGCAGACGAACACGGTCGGCTCGGCGTCGCCCAGGAAGTAGCCGATCTCCGCCGGGGTGTAGGCGGTGTTGAGCGGCAGGAACACGGCGCCGGCCCGGACCGCGCCGAGATACAGGAAGATCACCTCGGGGCTCTTCTCGACCTGCACGGCCACCCGGTCGCCGGGCGCGACGCCCGCCGCCCGCAGGGCCGCCGCGTAGGCGCCGGAGCGGGCGATCAGGTCCGCGTACGCGTAGCGGCGCCCGTCCGGCGTCTCGATCACGGTCTTGGCGGGATCGGCGGCGCCGTCCCGCACCAGGGAGAAGAGGTGGTTCGTCATCGTGAGGCTGGGCTATCACGGGCTATGGGTCGCGCGCACCCATAGCCGCCCGGAGGCCCCCTCGGCGAGCCCTTTCCGGCGGCGCGTCGTCCGCGCGGTCCGGTGAGTCGCGACGCCTACGCCTCGGCGAGCACCACGGCCCGGGGCGGCGGCAGCTTGGCGCGCAGCTCCCGAGTCACCGCCGGGGCCGCCACCACGGTGCCGAGATTGGCGTAGGTCTCGTGGTTCCGCTCGATGGCCGCGAGGTCGTAGAGGTAGTTGACCATCAGCCCGTGGGACTGCGCCAGCCCCTTCTTGGAGGTGTCGCCCAGGAAGTTGATCCGGTCGAGGCGCGCGCCGTTGCCGAGATGGAACCGCGCGACCGGGTCGAGGGGGCGCCCGCGCTCGTTCTTGGCGCGCAGGAAATAGGCGGCCGCGGCCGGGATCAGCGCCCGGCGCACCGTCTCGGCCCGGGCCTTGTCGGCCGGCCAGGCCGGGTCGTCCAGCGCCCGCAGGGTCTCGACATCCTCGGGCAGCAGACCCTGCGGGCTGTCGGCCCGGCGCTCCCGCGCCAGCCACGCCGCGAAGCCCGGCACCGGCGAGAGCGTCACGAAGGTCTTGAGCGTGGGGACCTCGCGGGTCAGGTCCTCGACCACCTGCTTGATCAGGAAGTTGCCGAAGGTGACGCCGGCGAGGCCCTTCTGGCAGTTCGAGATCGAGTAGAACACCGCCGTGGTGGCCGCCTGCGGCTGCAGCGGCTTGCGCTCCTGCGACAGGATCGGGGCGATCGCCGGGGCGATCTGGTCGGTGAGCGCCACCTCGACGAAGATCAGCGGCTCGTCGGCGAGCGCCGGGTGGAAGAACGCGAAGCAGCGCCGGTCCGGCGGCTCGATGCGGGCGCGCAGGTCGTCCCAGCCGGAGATGGCGTGGACCGCCTCGTAGCGGATGATCTTCTCCAGGATGTGCGCCGGCGTCGTCCAGTCGATGTGGCGCAGCACGAGGAAGCCGCGGTTGAACCACGACGCGAACAGGTGCTCGAAGTCGCAGTCGAGGCTGTCGACGGCGTCCATCAGGGCGGGGTCGGCCTCGTCGCCGGCGCGCAGGGCCCGGCGCAGGTCGAACAGGTCCTCGCGCATCCGCACGAGGCTCAGCGTGCCGCCGCGGGCGAGGTTGAGGCGGCGAATCAGCTCCTGGCTGCGCGGCTCGGCGGCCTCGTGCAGGCTGCCCAGGCGGGCGCGGGAGGGGGCGGCGCGGTAGGCGGCGATGGCCTCGTCGACGGCGGCGTGGTCCGCGTCGAAGTCGAGGGCGATGGCCCGCAGGAAGGCGTGGCGCTCCGCCTGGCCGAAGCTCGCGTAGCGGTCGAGGATCAGGCGGGCCAGCGCCACCCCGGAGGCCTCGCCGCGCCGGGAGATCAGGTCCTCGCAGAGCTTGACGAGGTCGCCGGCGCTCGCCCGGGGCCCGATGTCGCCGCGCCCGATCCCGATCAGGTCGCGGCCGCGCTCGCTGATGGTCTGAAGCAGGTCGCCGAAGAAGGAGATCGCCGCCATGACCTTCGCACTGACCCCCGATGACCCGGATTCGAGACGTGTCCGGTCCCGCGACGCCGGCTCGTCGGTCGGGCGCGGACGGAACGGGATCCGGACGCCGGCGGGCGTCCCGATCCGCCCGTCATTCTACGGCGCCGCGGCCGCCGCGACCAGAGCTTCACCGGTCGCGGACGCGGGGCTCCCCACGGGGCTCCCCGTGTGCGGGCGCGGCACGACCATCGTGTGACGGGGGTGGTGCGACGGATCCGGACGGTCGTCAGAGCCGCTCGGCCACAGTGGCGAGGTCCGCCCGCTCGCGCCAGTCGCCGACGCCGTGCTGGCGGGCGAAGCGCAGCTCCGCGGCGCGGCGGGCGCGCTCGGGATCGCGGGCCCGCGCGATCGCGACCGAGCCGATCGTGAACGGCACCCCGAGGATCTCCTTGGCGAAGTCGACGCGGTAGTTCGGCATCCCGTACTCCCTGCTGCGGCGGCCCGGCGCCGTTCGCACGGAACGAAACCGCCCTCTCGTTCGTAGTCCGGTCCGTAAACCTCGCGAGGCCCGGCGCCCGGCGCATCGGTCGCGGCGCCCGCTGGCATGCGGGCGGCGCCGGCTGCGTCTGTTGCATATGGTGCGCCGCCGGCTCCGGTGAAGGGGCCCGGGGCGTCCCGGCAGGGATGCATCGCCGCAGCTTGCCCGGCGGCGCGCTCCGCCCGTATCGCTCGCCGCTCCGATCGCCCTCCCCACACGGACCCGACCATGGCTCTCCCGCGGCGGCCCACCCGCCTGCCCCCGACCCGGCCGTGACCGCACCCCTCGACGCGAAGGCCCGGCTCGGCCTGACGCTGATCGCCGGCGGGGCCGTGGCCAACATCTACTACAACCAGCCGCTGCTCGGCCTGATCGTGGCCGAGTTCGGCGACCGCGCCGCCCTGTGGGTGCCGACCACGGCCCTGGTCGGCTACGGGCTCGGCATCGTCGGGCTCGTGCCGCTCGGCGACGCCCTGCCGCGCCGCGCCCTGATCGTGGGGCAGTGCCTCGGCCTCGCCCTGGCCCTGCTCGCCGTGGGCCTCGCGCCGAACCTCGCCTGCCTCGCGCTCGCCCATCTGGTGGTCGGCGTGCTGTCCTGCGCGGCCCAGCAGGCGGTCCCGTTCGCGGCCGAGCTCGCCCCGGACGCGAGCCGCGGGCGGATCGTCGGCCAGGTCATGACCGGGCTCCTCACCGGCATCCTGCTCGCCCGCACGGCGAGCGGCTTCCTGGGGGCGCATCTCGGCTGGCGGCCGGTCTTCCTGGTCGCCTCCGTGCTGGCGCTCGCCATGGCGGGCATCGCGCGGGCCACCCTCCCCCACACGGTGCAGACGCACCCGCTGCGCTACCGCGCCCTGATGCTGTCGATCCTCCACCTCGCCCGCACGCAGCCGGTGCTGCGCACGGCGAGCCTGTCGCAGGCGCTGTTGTTCGCGGGCTTCAACGCCTTCTGGGCGACCCTGGCCCTGCTGGTCGAGGCGCCGCCCTTCGGCCTCACCGCCGCCGGGGCCGGGCTGTTCGGCGTGATCGGCGTCTGCGGGGCCTTCGTGGCGCCGATCTCGGGCCGCTTCACCGACCGCCGGGGCGCGAAGCCCGTCGTCCTCGGCGGCAGCCTGCTGGTCGCCCTGTCCTTCGTGGTGCTCTGGGCGGGGGGCACGTGGTCGCTCGCCGCGGTGGCGCTCGGCGTGCTGCTCATCGACATCGGCATGAACGGCGCGCTCATCGCCAACCAGACCCGGGCCTACGCGCTGGTCCCGGGGGCGCGGGGCCGCATCAACACCGTGCTGTTCACGACCCTGTTCGTGTTCGGTGCGGTCGGCGCCTATGCCGGCTCGCAGGCCTTCCTGCTCGTCGGCTGGCCGGGCGTCTGCGCGGTCGGCCTCGCCTTCTCGGCGCTGGCCGTGCTCGTGGCGGCCCGCGACCCGCACCCGCCGGGGGCCCGGGCTACCTGAGCACCCGCGACAGCCGGCACCAGCCCGCCCTGTCGGGCGGAAGCCCGAAGCGCAGGCGCTCCGGGCGCCCGGCGAAGCGCCGCACCGCGATGCCGGCCGCCGCCAGCCGCCGGTAGAGGTCCGGCCCGTCGGGGAAATCGGCGGTCCGGAACAGGCAGGTGCCGCCGACGATCCGGCCGCCGGCCCGGGCGATCATCCGGTCGAGGCGGCCCGCATCCGCGGCCCGGACCCGGGCGGCCTCGACGCGCCAGCCCGCGTCCGACAGGGCCGCGCGCCCGATCGCCAGGGCCGGGCCCGACACCGCCCAGGGGCCCAGCGCCGCGGCGATCCGGGCCGCCGTGCCGGGCTCGGCGACCGCGAAGCCGAGGCGCAGGCCGGCGAGCCCGTAGGTCTTGCCGAAGGAGCGCAGCACCACGGTGCCGGGCCCCGAGTCCGGTGCGGAGACGTGCGGGCACAGGCTCTCCACCGGCTCGAGGTCGGCGAAGGCCTCGTCGGCGACGAGCAGGCCGCCGCACCGGCCGAGCGCCGCGGCGAGCGCCCGGCGCTCGGCCAGGGGATGGGTCCGCCCGTCCGGGTTGTTGGGATCGACGATCACCGCCACCCGGGCCGCGCCGAGGGCGTCGACGCTCGAAACCTCCGCCACCGCGTGCCCGGCCCGCGCCCAGGCGGCGGCGTGCTCGGCGTAGGTCGGCCCGAGAACCGCGACCCGGGTCGGGGCCAGGAGCCGGGGCAGGGTCTCGATCAGGACCTGCGTGCCGGGCGCGGGCACGACGTGGTCGGCGTCCGGCGCGCCGTAGGCCGCGGCGGCGGCCTCCCGGAGCGCGCGGACCTCGGCGGCCTCGGGCAGGCGCGCCCAGGCGCTGGCCTCCAGCGCGGGCACGGGATAGGGGACCGGGTTGATCCCCGTCGAGAGGTCGAGCCAGGGCTCCGGCGCGTCGGGAAAGGCTTGTCGGAGCCCGCCGAGATCGCCGCCATGCGCGATCGGGGCGGCCTCACGCGCGGGAACGCTCCACACCGAATGGTCCATCTGCCCGGTACGTTCGCCGACACGCTCGCCGTCCTCGCCGTCGCCCTCGGGATCGAGGCGGCGGCCGGCTATCCCGACGCGCTCTACAGGGCGGCCGGTCACCCTGTCACCTGGATCGGCCGGCTGATCACCGCCCTGGAGCGCGGCCTCAACCGCGGCTCGGCGCGCCGGCGGCGGGTCGCCGGCTGCGCCGCGCTGGCGCTGCTCCTCGCCGCGGTCGGCTCGGCCGCCCTCGCCGTCACGGCGCTGGCGGGGCTCGCCGGCCCCCTCCCCGCTCTGCTCCTCCTCGGCCTGCTCGGCGCGAGCCTGCCGGCGCAGCGCAGCCTGCACCAGCACGTCGCCGCCGTGGAGACGGCCCTGCGCGCGGGCGGCCTGGAGGCCGGGCGCCGGGCCGTGGCGATGATCGTGGGGCGCGACCCCGACCGCCTCGACGAGGCGGCTGTCTGCCGGGCCGCGATCGAGAGCCTGGCGGAGAACTTCTCCGACGGGATCGTGGCGCCGGCCTTCTGGATCGGCTGCCTCGGCCTGCCGGGGGGTGCCCTCTACAAGGCGGTCAACACCGCCGACAGCATGATCGGCCACCGCAGCCCGCGCTACGCCGCCTTCGGCTGGGCGGCGGCCCGGCTCGACGACGGCGTGAACCTGCCGGCCTCCCGGCTCGCGGGCCTGCTGATCGCCGGGGCGGCGGCCCTGCGCGGCGCCGACGCGCGCGGGGCGCTCCGGGCCATGGCCCGGGACGCGCGCCGGCACCGCTCGCCCAATGCCGGCTGGCCCGAATCCGCCATGGCGGGGGCGCTCGGCCTGCGGCTCGCGGGGCCGCGGGTCTACGACGGCACCCTCGTCCCGGACGCCCATATGGGCGACGGCCGGGACGCCGCCACGGCCGACGACATCGCCCGGGCGCTGGCCCTCTACCGCACCGCCTGCTGGCTGCAGGGCGGGCTCGTGCTGGCGCTCCTCGCGCTCTGCCTGTCGCTCACCGGCTGAGCCGTCCTCGCGACCGGAGCGAAGCGCGCCAGGGCCGCGCGACCTCTGAGATCGTGGCGCCGACGGGATCGCTTCGCTCCGCTCGCAGAGACGGCGGCAATTCCCGATCGGGCCTTGGCACGGCCCGCGCACCGGACGCATCGTGGCCGGACGGGGCAGGATGAGGGAGACGCCGATGCGTGCCGTGTTCGTGGATGCCAGCGAGACCCTGGCGGCGGTGGCCCGGCGGCTGCTGCGGCCGGACGATCCGCCCTTCGCGATCCACGCGGATCCCGGAATCGCGCCGCAGGACCTGCCCGCGATCCTCGACGGCGCCGAGACCGCGGTGATCGACCACACCGCCCTCCCCCTCGACGTGGCCCGGGCCTGCGCGGGCCTGAAGCACGTCGTGTTCCTCGGCACCGGCGCCCGCAGCTACATGGACCCGGAGGCGCTCCGGGACGCCCTCGGCGTCACCGTCCACACCATCAAGGGCTACGGCGACACGGCGGTCGCCGAGTGCGCCTTCGCGCTGATGTGGGCCGCCGCCCGCGGCCTGCCCGAGATGGACCGGGCGATGCGCGCCGGATCCTGGCTGCGCACCGAGGGGATCCAGCTCACCGGCAAGACCGTCGGCCTCGTCGGGTTCGGCGGGATCGCGGCCGAGATGGCGCGCCTCTGCCGGGGCGCGGGCATGCGGGTGCTCGCCTGGAACCGGACCCCGAAGACCCATCCCGGCGTCGACTTCGTCCCGCTCGACCGCCTGCTCGCCGAGAGCGACGTGGTCTCGCTCCACCTGCTCCTGACCGACGCGACGCGCGGCTTCCTGTCGGCCGCGCGGATCGCCGCGATGAAGCCCGGCGCGATGCTGATCAACACCGCCCGCGGGGCGGTGCTCGACGAGGACGCCCTGGTCGCGGCCCTGCGCACCGGCCACGTGGCGCGGGCCGGGCTCGACGTGTTCACCGTCGAGCCCCTGCCGCCGGATCACCCGCTGGCGCACCTGCCCAGCGTCACCCTGTCGGCGCACTCGGCATTCCGCACGCCCGAGGCGAGCGACAACCTGATCGGCGCCGCCCTCGACCATTGCCGGCGGATCGCCGCCGGCTGACAGCTGCGCCGCGGGAGCGGCCGCCCCGGTGCTCGGCTCTCCTAGTGCTCGGTGCCCTGCATGTTCGGGCGCGGCTCGCCGCCGTGGTGATGGATCACGCTGGAGCGCTCCGGGCTCCCCTTCGCGTCGGCGACCTGCTTCCGGGCCGCGGCGGCCAGGAACCAGATGCCGCCGAGCGTCCCGAAGGCGAGGATCATGAGCGGAAATCCCTGACTCATCGCGGTGCCCTCCTCGACGATGGCCCGCGGGCTTGCGGGTCTGCATCATCCTGCCGGTCGTGCCGGCCTGAGGAAGGATAACGCACGAATCCGGACCGTGTTCAGGCCGGTCTCGCGGCCGTCGGCACCGCCCGCCGCGCCGCGTCGCGGCGCAGGGCGGAGAGCACCACGAACATGAGGCCCGCCCCCACGGCGAGGCAGGCGCCCAGGAACAGCATCGGCACCAGGTCGCTCTGGGTCTGGTCGCGGATGAACGGCACGGCGTTCTGGGCGACGAAGCCGCCGAGATTGCCGACCGAATTGATCGCCGCGATCCCGGCGGCCGCCGAGGCACCGCGCAGGAACGTCCCGGGCATCGACCAGAAGACCGGCTGGGCCGCGAAGGTCCCGGCCGCGGCCACGCACAGGCAGGCGAACTTCACGGCGTTGCCCGGCAGGACGACGGAGAGCGCGAGGCCCGCCGCCCCGACCAGCGCCGGTCCGACCACGTGCCAGGTCAGGGCGTTGCCCTGCGCCCCCGTGCGGGCGGCGTGGCGCGGCACCCACCACAGGGCGAAGGCCGTGGCGAGCCACGGGATGATGTTGAGGAAGCCGTTGGTGAGGTTCGAGACGCCGAAGCCCTTGACCACGGTGGGGAGCCAGTAGCCCAGGCCGTAGGCGGCGAGCGGCAGGGAGACGTAGACCCCGGCGAGCATCAGCACCCGCCGGTCGAGGAGCGCCGCGAACGGGTTGCCGTGGTCGACGTGGCCGCCGTCCTCGCGCTCGGCCCGGAGCGTGCGGGCGAGCCAGTCGCGCTGGGCCTGCGAGAGCCAGGGGGCGGTCTCGGGGCCGTCCGGCAGGACGAACAGCACCACCGCGGCCATGAGGATCGCCGGCGCGCCGGTGGCCAGGAACACCCACTGCCAGCCCTGGAGGCCGAGGAGCCCGTCGAGGCCCAGCAGCGCGCCGCCGATCGCCGCACCGACCGCGTTGGCGATGGCGCTGGCGATCATGAACCAGCCGATCATCCGCGCCCGGTGCGCTTGCGGGAACCACAGGGTCAGCGCGAACAGCACGCCGGGGAAGAAGCCAGCCTCGGCGGCGCCGAGCAGGAAGCGCAGCACGTAGAACATCGCCGTGCCCTGGGTGAAGCCCAGCAGGACGGTGACGATCCCCCAGGTGATCATGATCCGGGCGAACCAGATCCGCGCGCCGACCCGCTCCAGGAAGACGTTGGCCGGCACCTCGAACAGGAAATAGCCGAGGAAGAACAGCGAGGCCCCGAGCCCGTAGGCGGTCTCGGAGAGGCCGAGGCTGCCGACCATCTCCAGCTTGGCGTAGGAGACGTTCTGCCGGTCGATATAGGCGATCAGGTAGAGCAGGCCGAGGAGCGGCATGAGCCGCAGGGTCACGGTCCGGACGGTGCTCGCGGCGAGATCCTCCCCGGCGGGGGACGGCGTGGGCGGCATGGGGCGTTCCTCCGGGGGCGTGCGGCCCTTCGTGGCGAGGCCGGCATAACACAGAGTAATCCCTGGCCCGCGCCCCGCCTACCGGGCAAGCGCCAGGAGGCGGTCGCAGTCGACATGGGCCGCGATGTGTCGCGCGAGGCCGTCCAGCGCCGCCTCGACCCCGGCCTCGTAGCCGGCGCCCGCCGAGGCGGTGCCCAGGCGCGCGAGCCACGCCGCCCGCTGGGCGTCGTCGGCGAAGAGGCCGTGCACGTAGGTCCCGGCCACGCGCCCGTCCGCCGAGACCGCCCCGTCCGGGCGCCCGTCGGCGAGGCGCAGCAGCGGCCGGTCCGCGTCGGGGCCCTCCGTCGCGCCGATATGCATCTCGTAGCCGGCGAACGGCACGCCGTCGGGCAGGCTCGTGCCGGTGACGGCGGCCAGGCGCTTCTCGGGCGTCATCACGGTGTCGACGGCGAGGAGCCCGAGGCCCGGCACCGTCCGGGGCGCCCCCTCGATCCCGTGCGGGTCGGCGAGGCTCTTTCCGAGCATCTGGTAGCCGCCGCACAGGCCGAGCACCCGGCCGCCCCGGCGGACATGGGCGCGCAGGTCGACGTCCCAGCCCTCCCGGCGGAAAGCCTCCAGGTCGTCGATCGTGGTCTTCGACCCCGGCAGCAGCACGAGGGCGGCCCCGGCGGGGATCGGCGTGCCGGGCCGGACCAGGACCACCGACACGTTCGGCTCCGCCCGCAGCGGGTCGAGATCGTCGAAATTGGCGATGCGCGGCAGCACCGGCACCGCCACCGTGACGGAGCCGGGCCCGCGCGACTCCGAGCCGGCGAGGCCCAGCACGTCCTCGGCCGGCAGGCGCGCGGCGTCGGGGAAGTGCGGCACGAGGCCGAGCGCCGGCCAGCCAGTCCGCTCGGCGATCAGCCGCATCCCGTCGGCGAACAGGCTCGGATCGCCGCGGAACCGGTTGACGA
The DNA here is from genome assembly GCF_001424445.1 of Methylobacterium sp. Leaf361. Taxonomy (NCBI): domain Bacteria; kingdom Pseudomonadati; phylum Pseudomonadota; class Alphaproteobacteria; order Hyphomicrobiales; family Methylobacteriaceae; genus Methylobacterium; species Methylobacterium sp. Leaf361. Next base: position 48,224 of record NZ_LMPY01000010.1, read on the forward strand.
GGAAGCCGGCGACCATCGCGGCGTCCGCCGGGTCGATCACCGCCTTCGTGCCGACGAGGCTCGCGATCACCCCGCCCCGGTCGATGTCGCCGACCAGCACCACCGGCGTGTCGGTGGCCCGGGCGAAGCCCATATTGGCGATGTCGCCCGCGCGCAGGTTTATTTCCGACGCCGAGCCCGCGCCTTCGACCAGAACCAAGTCGGCCTCGTCCGCGAGCTGGGAGAAGCTGTCGAGGACGGCGGACATCAGCCGGGGCTTCCAGGCCTGGTAGTCGCGCGCCTTCACGGTGGCGACCATCCGGCCCTGCACGACCACCTGAGAGCCGACCTCGCTCTGCGGCTTCAGCAGGACCGGGTTCATGTGCACGGAGGGTGCCACCCGGGCGGCCCGGGCCTGGAGCGCCTGCGCCCGGCCGATCTCGCCGCCGTCGGCGGTGACGGCGGCGTTGTTCGACATGTTCTGCGGCTTGAACGGCCGGACCCTCAGGCCCCGCTCCGTGAAGGCGCGCGCCAGCCCCGCCACGATCAGGGACTTGCCGACGTCGGAGCCGGTGCCCTGGATCATCAGGGCCTTCTTGGGCGCCGTCGCGCGCGGCGGGCTCAGAACTCGATCCCTTCCTGCGCCTTCACGCCGGCGGCGAAGTGGTGCTTGACGCTGCCCATCTCGGTGACGAGGTCGGCGGCCTCGATCAGGGCCGGCTTGGCGTTGCGGCCGGTGACGACGACGTGCAGGTCCGGCCGGCGCGCGCGCAGGGCGGCCAGTACCGCCGCGAGGTCGAGATAGTCGTAGCGCAGCGCGATGTTGAGCTCGTCGAGGACGAGCAGGCGGATCGTGGGGTCGGCCATCAGCCCCGCGGCGACCGCCCAGGCGTGGCGGCAGGCGGCGATGTCGCGCGCCTTGTCCTGGGTCTCCCAAGTGAAGCCCTCCCCGAGGGTGTGCCACACGACCCTCTCGCCGAAGGCCGCCACGGCGTGGCGCTCGCCGGTGTCCCAGCCGCCCTTGATGAACTGCACCATGCCGACCCGCCAGCCGCGGCCGAGCGCCCGCAGCATCAGCCCCAGAGCCGCCGTGCTCTTGCCCTTGCCGGGACCGGTATGGACGAGGAGCAGGCCCTTCTCGAGGGTTTTGCCCGCGACCTCGGCGTCCTGGACGGCCTTGCGCTTCTCCATCTTCTCGCGGTGGCGCGCGGCGTCGTCGCTCATGCGGAGGCTCCTGTCTCGGGGGCTCGTGTCTGAGGGGCCTGCGGCTTCACCACCAGCGGCAGGCCGGCCACGGTCAGGACGACCCGGTCGGCCCGCGCGGCGAGCTGCTGGTGGAGGCGGCCGGCGGCGTCGCGGAATCGCCGGGCGAGGGCGTTGTCGGGGACGATCCCGAGCCCGACCTCGTTGCCGACCAGCACGAGCGGGCCCGGGACGTCGGCGCAGGCGGCGAGGAGCCGCGCCGTCGCCTCCGCCACGTCGGCCTCCGCCAGGATCAGATTGGTGAGCCAGAGCGTGAGGCAGTCGACCAGGGCCGGTCCCTCGGCCTCGGCGACCGCCTCCGGCAGCGCGAGCGGCACGTCGCGGGTGCGCCAGGCGCCGCCGCGCCGCGCGCTGTGCTGGGCGATGCGGTCGACCATCTCGTCGTCGAAGGCCTGGGCGGTGGCGAGATAGAGCCACGGGCCGGGGCAGGCTTCGATCAGCCCCTCCGCGTAGGCGCTCTTGCCGGACCGCGCCCCGCCGAGGACGAGGGTCATGCGAGGGGTGGGCTGGGGCATGGCTCTCCATCGCCCCAACCCGGTGCGCGGTCAAACCCAGGACCGACAGACTCGGGGTCTGTGACCTCAGGACCTGCAAACTCGGGACCTGTGGCACCTGTGCCGCGCCTGGACGGTTGCCGGGCGTCTCCGGTCCGACTATAGAACCCCGGCCCAGCCAGAGCGCCCTTCGTCTAGCGGTCCAGGACGTCGCCCTTTCACGGCGAAAACACGGGTTCGATTCCCGTAGGGCGCGCCAGCAAAATCAAGCACTTAGCTGAAATTGCTGACGCGGCTCACACTGGCGTCTCACACAGCCGATCTCAACAGCGTGTGTGGGTGCTGCCTGAGCGCGTCTACGTGTGAGACGCTGCTAGCGTGGCCGCCCATGCAGTGTCGGGACCTTGCGGTTTCACACGACCACGATGCCGTTGTCGTTTGCGGTTCGTCCCGGAGCCGCGGCGGAACCAATTGGCCGGGAGATCGCATCCACGAAGCGTGGCGGCATGCCGTGCGACGTTGAGAGGCTTCGGGCGGGCGTCACGTTCAGCATCGCGAGAACCAGGGGAGCGCAATGATACGGTTTGCAACCGCGCCTCTGATCCCGAGCGCCAAGAAGGAAGAAGTCGAGTCACCGATGGCAAATGACGACACGCTCGCGAGGGCCTTGGCTAACGTGAGGCACCAGCGCGAGAGCCTTGAGGCTGAGTACGAGCGCGTGAGCGGCGAGCTGACGAAGCTCCGCCTGGCTGAGCGGTCACTTGCATCTATCGTGGAAGGCACACCGCTGGACGAGCCTGCCGACGATCTGTCGACTCGCCGTCGCGCGCCGGCGAGTGAGGACCGGCCTCGTGGTAGCCGTGGTCCCCGGGGACCGCGCGCCAATTCTGCCAAGGGGCGGTTGAAAGCGCTTCTTGAGGAAGCTGGCTCTGAGGGTCTGACGCACGCCGAGATCAGCGAGCGCCTGACGGACGTGGCCACCAACACCCTGAACACGTACCTCAGCGTGATGGCCAACAGCGGCGAATTGGAGCGGCACGGAGATAAGTACCGGGCCGGTGCTGCGGCGGGTAGCGCAGCGGACGAAGGCTTGGTTGAGGATGATCGGACTGCAAGCGATCAGGAAGATAGCGAGAGAGCTGAGGCAGCCGAATAGGCTCGCCAGTTCCTACGCTGCCCTGTCGGCAGGTTGAATTTGCAGGACAGCGAAGGCTATGCGGGCTCGGGGGCCTGTAGCTCAATGGTTAGAGCCGACCGCTCATAACGGTCTGGTTGCAGGTTCGAGTCCTGCCGGGCCCACTAAACCTCATTGCCTCGTGAAAGAAACGCCGATGTTTGAGCGTCAGGTAGGCTGACGCCCAGCTGCCGCTGCCTCGACAATCATCCGATGCATGGCAGCGTCTTGCTTCGCCCGCATCAGGATGATGCGAGCCGCGGTCCGTGCCCTTTCGGCGCGGATCCGCCCCCTTGGCTTCCCATCTCGCAACACCCGGCTTGCCATGTTGCGGAACCAGTTTGCGTCGGCGATTGCGACCGCGCACCGCTCCGCGAGTGTGCTGTACTCGGTTGGATCCTGGCTCCTAGTCGGCATGAGGGTGCCTTCTGCAGGGTCAATCGCAATGGACGTGCAACGGCCATACCAGGGGCCACCGGCGTCATTTTCATCGACGGGAACGGCCAGGGGCCGGGCGTCAGGCTCCGTAAGACCGATCCAAGCGGGCACCGAGCCCGGCATGACGAAGCTACCGATCGGCATGCTGCCTCGATGGCTGAGCCGTGAGGCGTGAGCAGGCCGCAGATTACTCCGGCTGGGGCTCGGTCTCGCGACCACCTGGGCAGTGGCCTTAGCGGGAGCGGACCTCGCGTATGTTCTCCAGTACCTTCAAATCCTCATCATCTGGAGCTCGTGATGTAACCGGGCGAACCGTGCCAAAATATTTCCTTCTCTCTGCAGAAGAATGGTAGTTCGTCTCCGACCCAATTGAGAAAAGTCTAGCTTGCAGAACTCTGCTTCCAACAACCAATTCAACCGGCGAATTTCCGTGATTAAACAGCTCTATAGATAGACATCCTCTGAAACCCGGCTGTACCATAGTATTAACATCTACACCCAGGCGCGTGTAGCTGCTCCTAGACAGAACATCAGCGTAAACGTCGTTCGGAAGTCCAATATATTCTAGCGTTGATGCAAGTACAACTTGGTTCGGATATAGAATAAATCTATCCCCGAGCTCACGGCGGGTTGGCCGGAAATATGTAGCAATCCCTCGAGGATCGTCGCCAGTTTTTTGAATTCCGATATATGCCTTGCGAGTAAGCAGAGATACTAGAAATTCCGTGCCCAGTCGCAAATCTAGCGTAACTTCACCAACTTGTCGCGCATCAAGTAGAGGATCTATGTAGAGCGCATCAGGGCCATTTTTTGCAAGTCGGGTCTCAATTTCTGTTTTATGAAGCAACTGCACTGGACCATCTTTCCCTTATAGACATATTACGGATAGTCTTCTCGGAAAGATCGTTAACAATTCTCTCGATATCAGACTCGGTGAAGTTGGGCGCAATCCACGGCGCCATCCGAGCATCTAGACAGCTTCCTAGATAATCCCAAGCTGCCTCAAAAATCCCATGCAAATGCTCATCGGTGTTGAGCACAAAGGGGCGCATATCGTTGAAGTTTTCCGAAATGTCGGGCAACGTAAATAGCGGCATCAAGGCTGGCGCGCCCAAGTCCATAAGGCATTCCTGAAGATGATCTATAATCTGATTGGTTCGACCAGCCAGAAAATCCTCAATCAAAGCTACGCGTACAGCTGTTGCGGGATGAGTAAGAGATGGCGGAGCGTTCGGCGCTATTGTCTCGAGAGTTCGCGCGCTGGCACGACCTGTGTAACAAGCGCAAAATAGATCAGCAAAATATTCCCGCCTATGGTACCACTCTAGCTGACGATGAGCCGGCGTAGGAGGAGGCAGCTTTAACAACGAATAATTACAGACACCCAATGTGTTGTCGACAAAATGTCCTAATTCGTGATAAAGCGGGATGCAGAAAACTGGTTTATGCCGGTATATGCGTGGAACCCCGATCAGAACCAGCAGAGGATCGTATCCGCCAGCGTCATAGCCCGTAATGGTCTTGGTGATAAACTGCCACGGATCAGCCGGCTGCAAATGAAAATCGTGGCCCGACGTGAGCGCAGTCGTGATTATGGTTCGGCGACTAGTCCACCTGGGCAATGCCTTCCTCAAGCAGTACCCCATTTCGTAGGGGGACTCTTTGGCGACACTACCAGCTAAGTATGTCTGCGCCGTACGCACGTGACGGGCAAACTCAAACACGACATCGTCCGGATAAACTCCCGGACTTGATAGGACGTGATCTATCACCTCTACAACTTTGCGCGTAAATTCATGCAAAGTTGCGCTGAAGTAAGTTATTTCGTCGAGCTGAAGAAGATTGTCTCTAGTGAGATAAAGATCGATTCTAGGGCGCAACGCGACGCTCCAGACGCATCAGTATGCGATCAGCCAGTGCAGGTGAGACCGTGCTGGCGTCGTGTGCCCCTTCTATCTCATCTTTGAGGCCATCCAGGTCACGAATATCGAGCGCCAACTGAATGGCTTCGGGCAGGAGCTGTCCTTGGACCGCCCGAGGGTCATTGGACAGGCTACGCGCCTGTGCAAGCACCGAATTGAAATATCGTTCCAACTCGGGCGGAACTCCGCCTTGACCCTGCCTGATCAAGCGCAAAGCGAGCTGGAACAAAGCTAGTACGCGGGTCTCCTCGGCCGGTGCAGCAGCAAGCACGTCAGACCTCACCCGTTCGTTCGTTGGTCAGATTTTGCGTGCAGGACATGATTCACGTCAATGGGTGTGGGAGGCACTTGTTGCTTGAGCGACGCCCTGTGTCACAGATCAGACGCCATGCGAAGCCTCGCGGAAGGATCGCAACCTCCGTGATTCGCGAGCAATTTTCGCTAGCGCGGGCATGCGTTAAGACTTTTTTCGCCAACCCCTGCCCCGCAAAGTCACCCGAGGCGGGTCCAATCCCCGAAATTATCCACAGATTTTCCTGCCTCTGGCTGCAAACCCCACCTATCAGCCGGCATCATGCCGCTTGGTTCCCATGTGAGTAGGCTGCGTTGGCCTGTCGCCATGCGTAGCGTTCTCGCCGCCCTCGCTCTCGTGGTCGCGGCTGGCGAGGCTCAGGCGGCAGGCAAGGTCACTCTGACCGTCAGCCAACTTCTAGCAGATCCGAAAAGGCATCGAGGCGAAACGGTCACCGTCCGTAGGATTCGGTGCGTTGATCCCGGGCCTGGCGGGTTCATCTGCGAGGCCAAGGTAGGTGACCAGCAGCTGCGGTTGGATGCCGCTGGGATCGGCGGTGGGACGACGGAGGCGATTGCCGAAGAGCTGATTGGCCCGTGCAACGGGATCGCCGCGCTCGCCAAGCCGGACTGCACCTTTGACGTGACGTTCGTTCTTACCGGCTCGGGCTTCGAGGACGGTGTGACGATCATCCACACGCCCGAGATCGATATGAGCGTTCCGCGGCGTCGGTAAAGCCTCTGGTTGCCGGCGCCAGCAGCGCCTCTATCCTGGCGGGATGCGCTCAGCCCTCGCCGCCCTTCTGATCCTCACCGGCCCTGCCCTGGCCGCCGAGCCAATCGTGGGCCGTGCCTCCATCACCGACGGCGACACCGTGGTGATCCGTGGGACCCGCATCCGGCTGCACGGCATCGACGCGCCCGAGAGCGCGCAGCTCTGTCAGAACGCTGCCGGCAAGTCCTACCGCTGCGGGCAGGTCGCGGCGCTCGCGCTTGCGGGCAGGATCGGCGAGGTGAACATCTCGTGCGAGCCGCGTGACACCGATCAATATGGTCGCACCGTTGCCGTGTGCCGGAAGGGCGACGAGGACCTAAACGCCTGGATGGTGAGCCAGGGCTACGCCACGGCCTACCAGCGCTACTCGCGCGACTATGTCGGGGCCGAGACCACCGCGAGGGCGTTGAAGCTTGGCCTCTGGGCCGGCACCTTCGACCCGCCGTCGGACTGGCGCCGCGCCAAGCGAGCTAGCGGAGTGGAGACCCGGTTGGAGATAGAGAAGCCTCCGGCGGCCGCTCCGGTACCTGTACAGGCCGCCTGCGCGATCAAGGGCAATATCTCGCGCAAGGGCGACAAGATCTACCACCTGCCCGGGACTCGGGACTACAACCGGACCGTGATCGACACGAACTCCGGCGAGCGTATGTTCTGCAGCGAGGACGAGGCGAAGGCGGCGGGCTGGCGAGCCGCGCGAGGCTGATTGGATCTGACCAACGCGAGCCAGTCGAGCGCTATCCCCTGGTCACAGCGCTAGCCATAGCGTGGAACGCAACAGCGGTACCGCTGCTGAATCAGCGCCCTCCTCCGGCGTCGCGCTGTTGGATGTACTCGGCAAGCTTCTTCTTGATGATGGCCCACCGACCATCCGTCGTCCTGAAGGCCTCGATCTCGCGAGACGCACACATACGCTCGGCCTCAGCCAGGCTGACGTCGAGATATGCGGCAATCACATCAACGCCTTCCACGGCCCAGTTTTTGATCGGTCCGTGGTCGCTCATAAAGGCCTCTCGTTGCTCCTCGCGGCCACCTGCCCCCGATGGAACACTGGCAGCTTCGTCCTCTTCATCGGCCGCAACGCGCGGTTACTGCCGGGAAGTAGCCCGCTACGGCGCTGCGCAGAGCGGGCTGAGGAGGTTCGTGGCCTCAGGGACGAACTAGGAGTCGCTATGGCAAGGCTCGTTCCACAGCCTGTGGCTGGCGGATCACTTTGAGCCGCCGCTGCCGGTCGAGCCGACGCGAGACGGCTGTCCCTCGTTGCCTGCTGCCGCAGAATCGGTCGCAACGCCATCCGCCGCGCGGCCGGTCGGCGAATAGGTAACTGCGGGCACCGACCCTGTTGAGCCAGGCTGCTGGGTTACGACACCGGGAGCGCCCGGAGGCGGAACGGCGACGGCGGCACCGGTTGGGGTCTCAACGACACCCTGGGCGAGCGCAGGGCTAACGACGGCGAGTACGATGGCCGTGGCGTAAACAATTTTGGTCAAGACGTTCTCCTGTCGGGAGTGGCGCGGCAGGAAACTCCTGGGGCGGCGGACAAACTCCGGTTGTGGCAAAGGGATCCGAAGTGAAACGAAAAAGCCCCGCGCGGCGGTGCCGGCGGGGCTGAAGGGTCTATGCTTGGGATGCCTGGGTAGACGCGCGGGAGGCGCATCAGTTCCGCCTCCGGATCTGGCCGCAACAGCTGCGCCTACTTGGCTTTACGAGTCCGCGAGGGCTTCTCGGCCGACGTAGGGCCACCTTCTTCCGGCCACGGGCCTTGGGCGCCTCCGCAACTGTCTCATCGGCGGCAGCAGCCTTCGGGGCCGCATTCCGGCGCTGAGTTCCTAGCCCCGCCTTGCGAGCGAACTCGGCGCGCATGGCTGAGTAGTTGGCCGCCGTGGACGGGTAGTCCCGCGGTAGGCCGAAGCGCTCCCGGTAATCCTCGAACGTCAGGCCGGCGCCGGTCAGGTGGCGCTTGAGCGTCTTATACGGCTTGCCGTCGATGAAGCTGATCAGGGCGTCGGGTGTGATGGATTTACGGATCTGCGAGGGCGTCGCTTTCTCCACCTTGGGCTCGGCAGAAGCAGAGGGGCCATTGAGACCAGAGAGCGCGCCGTGAACCTCGGCTAGGAGATTCGGAAGGTCCGCCGGTCGAACCGAGTTCTTCGACACGTAAGCCGCTACGATGTCGGAGGTGAGCTCGATGAAATTGGTATGTCCCGACGCGGAAATTGAAGTGCTCTTGTCCATTTGCAACTCCTCGATGGATGCGCCACGAACGAGACCAATGTGAATGATAGTCAAGAGACATTCGCGGTTTTCTGCGAGAATGCGGCGGATATCGATCTCTTCCTTAGAAGATGTCTGATTTGCATCAGCGGAAACGCTCGCTTAGCTCCAGTCGCACAGGTTTCCCCTCCGCTTCTGACTCGCTGATGCCAAGGTTCATCGACATGCCACCTAACCCGCAGATCTTGAGTGCCGAAGCCCAGCAGTCGCTCAGGTTCGGGCCCATGACCTCAATCTGGGCTTGAAATCTCATGCCTGTCGGTGTCATCGCCGGAAGCAGACATGCCTTCCGAGGCGTCATCGAACTAGCCCTGAGTGTACAGGTGCAGCCTTGAAAACCTGCGAGGCCGTCGAATTACCTGCCGTATAGTCCGAGATTGTTCAACAACAAAGTCTCTGGACTCGAATTTTGGAAGAAGACCTATTCCGTGCGGCGTCTACGAGATCGAACCATTCTTGATTGCTGCGTGGAAGGCCTCAATGAGTGAGATACGCGCACCCCGCCGATAGAGGATGCCGACCGGCCTGCTATAAGCGCGGTCACCGACGATCACTTTCCGGATGCGGCGCTCCCGGCTCGACTCGAAGCCGTAATCCGGTAGAAGTGAGACGCCGAGGCCCTGCGAGACCAGAACGAGAATGACTTCGGCGGCCTCGATTTCGAAAAGTTCCTTCGCAACAATCTTCTTGTCCTGAATAAATCTCTCCGCGATCCGTCCCGTCGGCGAATTCCTGTACATGCGGATGATCGACGACGTGGATAGGCACGCCTCGACTCCCTCGAAAGGAAGGTCGGCCGGGCATACCAGCGTCAAGGGCTCCTCTCGGATCAGGTGCCAGCCGAATTCCTTGGCGATCTCGAAGGTCGGCCTGATCGTGATGGCGCAGTCGATCGCACCGCTCTCCAACATGTAGAGAAGCTGGGATGATGTGCCGGGTATGATCTTGAGGGCAATCTCCGGGTGATGCTCAGCCATGTATCGCAAGGTCGGCGGCACGACCGACATCAGTGCGGTCGAGACCGATCCGATCCGCAAGGTGCCGCTGAGCCGCCCAAGTTGGGCGACCTGTGTCAGGTCCGCGACCCGCGTGAGGATTTCTCGACCCGCAGCGACGACGGCACGACCCTCGTCCGTCAGGGCGACGGCGCGTCCAAGTCGGGTGACCAGCCGGACACCGAGTCCTCGTTCGAGGGTCTGGATCTGCTCGGCAACGGCGGCGCTCGATAGCCCAAGGGCGCGTGCCGCCCCGGCGAGCGAGCCGGACTCGGCCACGACGCAGAGGGTGCTGAGGAAGCGTGTGTTCAAGGCCTGGAATTTCCTGCGCCAGAAGCTGGGAAAACACTGGTTCTCCTGTCCCCTCAAGCCCGTACTCTCCCCGGCCAAAGAAATTGGAGGAATGCCGTGGCGAATGTCAGCCTCAACCCGCCCGCCCCGGCGGTCGACCCAGCCACGATCGCGGCCTTCCGCGACGCCACGACGCCGTCGATTAGCGACAACCTTGATCGTCTGCCCGGACTCGTCGGGCTGCGCCCATTCCATCGCGGCGGCAAGCTCGTCGGTACGGCCTTCACCGTGCAGGTCCGCTCCGGTGATAACCTCGCCATCCATCAGGCCCTCAACGAGGTCCGCCCGGGCGACGTGCTGGTCGTCGCCGGCGGCGGCGACACCAGCCGGGCGCTCGTGGGCGACATCATGAAGGCCATCGCCGAGAGCCGGGGCTGCGCTGGCTTCGTCATCGACGGCGCGATCCGCGACGCGGGCGTCTTCGCCGCCTCCGATTTCCCCTGTTACGCGCGGGCGGCGATCCATCGCGGGCCCTACAAGCAGGGCCCGGGCGCAACCAACGTGCCGGTTTCCATTGGCGGTTGGACCGTAAATCCAGGCGACGTGGTGGTGGGCGACGAGGACGGCGTCGTGACCTTCCCGGCCTCGGTCGCACCCTCTCTGATCGAGGCGGTGCGCGCGCAGGACCAGCGCGAGGCCGAGGTTCTCCAGATGATTCGCGAGGGTCGCTATGACGGCCGTTACGGCAAGGTCCCCGCCGCTTAAGCAGGGCGCCCTTCCCCCGGCCATCCCTCAATCCGAAGTAACGGCCCCCGGCGCACGCGGCGCGGGCCCTCGACCGGCCAAGCCCCACGAGAGGGATGCCGGCGATGGGGTCAAGCCACCCCGGCGAACCAGGAGGAAATAACCTTGAACCCAATCGAGAACCGGATGCGGGTGCTCGTCACGCCGCGGGGCTTCGACTCGGAGGCGCGGGCGTATCTCGAAGAGCAGGGCTTCGAGGTGCGCCAGCCCGACCTCAACAACACCGACCCCGCGCCCGACACGTTGCCGGACCTGCTGGAGGGTGTCGACGGCTGGATCGTCGGAAGCACCTTCGTTGGCCACGACCTGATGGCGCGCTTTCCCAGGCTGAAGGTGCTGGCGCGGCGGGGCGTCGGCTTCGAGCAGATCGACCATCTCGCTGCGGCGAGGCTCGGCAAAGTTGTCACCATCGCCGCCGGTGGCAACAGCCCTTCTGTGGCCGACCACACGATCGGCCTGATGCTCGCGGTGGCCAAGCGGCTGGCGACCTTTCCCCTGTCCCTCCGGGCGGGCGACTGGACCTACCGCATCGGCGAGGAGCTGACGGGCAGCACGGTCGGTATCATCGGGATCGGGCGCATCGGCCGGGGCGTCGCTCACCGCTTGGCCGGCTTCGATGTCAAGATCCTCGCCACGGACATCGTGCCGGATGACGGTTTCGCTGCCGTCCACAAGGTTGCGCGGGTTGATCTGGATACACTGTTGCGCGAGTCGGATTTCGTCACCCTGCACGCGCCCCTCGACGCGTCGACCAGGCATCTGATCGACAGGAGCGCCCTGACCCGGATGAAACCGGGCGCGATCTTCATCAACACCGCCCGGGGCGGGCTGGTGAACGAGCGGGATCTCTACGAGGCGATCGTCTCCGGCCACATCGCCGGAGCGGGCCTCGATGTGTTCGAGGCCGAGAAGGACCCCGCGGCCAGTCAGGCCGCCAAGGCGCTGATCGGGCTGGAACGGGTCGTCGCCACGCCGCACACGGCCGCCGCCACCTATGGCGGCCTCGCCCGCACCAACCTGATCGCGGCCAGGACTGTGGTCGACGTCCTCACCGGCCGGTCCCCGCCCGCCGACTGCATCGTCGCCGACGGCCGTGCCGCGCTGGAGATGTGCTGACGTGCGTGCCAACCTCGCCCTCGACACCCCCGCCGCGGCTACGGCCGCGGCCCGGCCGGCCAAGAGCGGCTTCCGCTGGGTCGTGCTGACCCTGTGCTTCCTCATCTACCTCGTCGCGGGGGCCGACCGTGCCAATATCGGCGTCGTCGTCCCCTATATGAAAAAAGAGTTCGAACTCTCGAACACCGATATCGGTGCGCTCGCGAGCCTCTTCTATATCGGATACGCCATCATCCAGGTTCCGTTCAGCCTGCTCTATCAGCGTTTCGGCGTGCGCTGGCCTTTCAGCATGGCGATGATCGCGACCTCGATCGCGACCTTCTTCATGGGTTTCGCCGGCAGCGCCCTGCAACTCAAGATCGGACGGGCCGCCTTGGGCGTCGCCGAGGGACCGATCAACATCGGCATCCTCACCATCATCAACCGGTGGTTCCCGTCCCAGGAGAAGGGTACGGCGACTGGCGTGTTCATGGCCTCGATCAAGGCCGCGCCAGCATTGGTGCCGCCGCTGTGCGCCCTCATTATCTATCATTTCGGATGGCGCGAAGTGTTCTTCATCTTCGCAGTGCCGGGGTTCGTGCTGGCCGTGGCGTGGCTACTGATGGTCCGCGATACCCCAAAGGACAGCCGGTTCGTCTCAGAGGTCGAACTGGCGCGCATTGAGACGGGGCCGGGTGCGGCGGCGGGCAAGCCAGTGCTGCTGCACCGGGAGATGCCGCGCCTCGACCGGCTGATCAGGGCCCGCGCCTGCGCGCCGCTCTCCACAACCCGGGACGTGCTGCGCTCCTGGGACGTCTGGGCCTGCGCGATCGGGTACTTTTTCATGGTGGGCATCGCCTACGCCATCATGACCTGGGTGCCGACCTACCTCGTCACCGTGAAGAAGTATCCGCTGTTCGCGATGGGCTTTGTCGCCTCGACGCCTTGGATCGGCGCCATCATCGGCAACGTGCTCGGCGGCCTGATCTCCGACAAGCTGCTCGGCGGCCGCCGCAAGCCGATGATGCTCCTGACCTCGGCGGCGACCATTGTCACGATGTACGGCCTGATCTACTCGCCGGCAGATCCGTGGCTGCTGGCACTATTGTTCACCGCGACCGGCCTTCTACTCAACCTCGGCTATTCGACCTTCCTCGTCTACCCGATGGGGCTGACCGCCAAGGAGAAGACCCCGCTAGCGGCGGCGATCGTCAACACTGGCGGCTCGCTCGGCGGCGCCTTCGCGCCCTTCGTGGTCGGGGTGGTGCTCGATTGGGCGAGCTGGGACGCCGTGTTCCTATTCCTCGCCTCGACCTCGCTGCTGACCCTGCTCACCGTGGTCAGCATGCGCGAGCCGATCCTCCGCGGCACCGTGGCGGAGCCCCCGGAACGCTAAGAGCGGCCTGGCGGCTCATAAGGACGCCGCAGAGCGTCATGAGACCACAGAGGGTTTCCATGCAGAGGCGCCGCACATGCGCCACTGAATGCAAAATAACAATAAGCATATCTATACAATTGGAGGGAACATGAGCAAGAAGCGCTATCTCGTATATTTAGGAATTTTTCTTCTCGTCGCGTTCAACTACGTCGACCGGGTCGCCCTGTCCGTGGCGGCGCCCTCGATCGCCAAGGAACTCGGCCTCAGCCCCGTCGAGATGGGCTACCTATTCTCGTCCTACATCTGGACCTATCTGCTCTTCCTGATTCCCTGTGGGTTCCTGACGGACCGCTATGGTGCCAAGCTCGTCAACGGCGTCGGCGTAGCCTTCTGGTCGGGCGCAACGATCCTCACCGGGCTGGCCGGCACCTTCGCCGGGCTGCTCGGCTCGCGCATGCTAATGGGTGCGGCGGAAGCGTCCACTTACCCGGCCGGCGGTCGCGCGTTGCGCGATTGGGCGCCGCGCTCAGAGTTCGGTCTCGCCGCGACGATGCTCAACAGCGGCGGCTATGCCGGGCCGGCTTTCGGGACCCTGCTCCTCGGGTGGGTCGTCTCGATCTCGGACTGGCGCTGGGGCTTTTACACGGCCGGCTTCATCGGCTTCGCTTGGCTAGTGGGCTGGCTGGTCTGGTACCGGAAGCCTGAGACGGCGACGTTCGTCTCCGAAGAAGAGCGCGCCTTCATCCTGCGGGAACGCGACACGGCGGCCAAAGTCGACAGCCCAGCTGGCGGCTTCGGGCGGCTCCTACGCTCGCGGAGCATGATCGCCATTGCATTCGCGCACGGCTGCGCGGTCTACACTCAGATCGTGTTCCTGACCTGGTTGCCGAGTTACCTCGCCAATGTGAAGGGGCTATCGATCGTGAAGTCGGGCCTGTTCACGGCGTTCCCGTATTTCCTCGCGACGGTGCTCTCTTGGTGGCTCGCCCATCTCAGCGACCGAATGCTGACCAGGCAGGGCGGCTCGGCCACCGGGCGGCGGCGCCTGATCATCGTCGCCTCGATGCTAAGCGCGGCGGTGATCCTCGCCGCGCCCGTCATCGACAGCGTGCCGCTGATCCTCGCGCTGATCACCCTTTCGCTGACCGGCCTCGCCACCGGCATATCTCTGAACATCGCGTTGACCGCCGACCTGCTGCAGTCGCCTCAGGATGCCGGTAAGGCGATGGCCATCCAGGTCAGCGGTGGCAACGCGTTCGGGATCGTTGCGCCGATTGCCACGGGCTACATCATCGCCGCCACCGGAAGCTACGACCTGGCCTTCGTGGCCGGCGGCATCCTGCTCGTCATCGGCGCGGCCGTGACTTTCTTCCTGACACGTGCCCCCATCGGCGCTGAGATCGCACCGGTCGCCGTCACCCTACGACATGCGTGAGGCCACCATGTATGCAGCACCGCCCCAGCGCGAGACGACGGTCTTCGCCACCTATCCGCAGGCATGGCGGGTCGCCACGCCGGACAACGAGTGGATCCGCAACCAGCCGCGGGGCATGCCGCTCGGCTCGTTTCTGGAGGGGCCGTCCTTCGACCGCGACGGCAACCTCTGGTGCGTCGATATCCCCAACGGCCGCATCCTACGGGTCGCCCCAGACGGCGCCTTCACGATCGTGGCTGAGTACGACGGCTGGCCGAACGGCCTCAAGATCCACAAGGACGGCCGGGTGTTCGTCGCTGATTACAAAAACGGTATCATGGTCGTCGATCCGGTCTCCGGCGCGGTGGAACCGTTCCTAGTCCGGGCCGGGATCGAGCGTTTCAAAGGCGTCAACGACCTGTTCTTCTCGCGGGAGGGCGACCTCTACTTCACCGACCAGGGACTGACAGGCTGGCAGGACGCGAGCGGCCGGCTCTTTCGGCTCAGAGACGACGGCGGCGGTGTCACCTGCTTGCTCGACGGCATCCCGAGCCCGAACGGGCTCGTCATGAACCTTGCCGAGGATTCCCTGTACCTTGCCGTGACGCGGGCCAATGCGATTTGGCGGGTGCCGCTGATGCCGGACGGCACCACCGCCAAGGTTGGCACGTTCATCCAGATGTCGGGTGGAGCCGGGCCGGATGGCCTCGCCCTCGACGCGCGCGGGTGCCTGGCCATCGCGCATGCGGGCAAGGGCACGGTATGGCTGTTCGATGCCACCGGCGAGCCAGTCCTGCGCATCGCGTCCTCCGCCGGCCCGCACACCACCAATGTGGCCTTCGGCGGCCCGGACGGACGCTCGCTATTCATTACGGAGTCCAGCTCGGGAACCATCCTGCGGGCCGACCTCGACACGCCGGGGAAACCAATGTTCTCGCACTGGGAGGTCGCCGACGGATCAAGATTCGCTCGTGAGCCGCGTCTCCAATGCTCCTCCTCGCCCTAAGGCAACGACCTGAGCACGATCGCCGGACTCAAACGGGGCGCGGCACCCCATCAGAGGACACGGACATGGCCAAAGGTGCAGCCCCGACGGCGGCGGCTCCCGCGATAGCGAGGATGACCCGATATCGCTGGGTCGTGATGGGCCTGATCTTTATTGTCTACACCTTGGCCGCGGCCGACCGGGCCAACATTGGCATCGTACTCCCCTTCGTGAAGAAGGAGTTCGCAATGACCAACACGGAGGCCGGCGCAGTCGTCAGCCTGTTCTTCGTTGGCTACTCGGTCATGCAGATCCCGGCAGGCCTTCTAGTGAAGCGGCTCGGCACGCGGGTCGTCTTCCCGATCTTCATGATCCTGACCTCGCTGTTCACTGGGCTCCTGGGCACGACAGGCTCGGCACTGGCGATGAAGCTCAACCGGCTCGCCCTTGGCTTCGCCGAGGCGCCCCTTCCGGTCACCATGCTCTCGACCATGAACCGGTGGTTCCCGGCCCAGGAGAAGGGTACCGCGGTCGGCCTCTTCCTCGCGGCCGCCAAGTTCGGTCCCGTCATCGTGCCGCCGCTCGGCGCGCTGATCATCGCCACGCTCGGCTGGGAGTACGTCTTCTTCATCTGTGCGCTGCCGGGGTTGGTCTTCGCCGTGCTCTGGTACATCCTCGTGGTGGACGAGCCGGCCCGCAGCCGTTTCGTGTCCCCGGCCGAGGCTGCCCATATCGGGAGCGGCCTTCCGTCCGCACCCGCCAACCGTACGCCGTCGACGGCGCCGGCTTCGACTGGAGCGCCGCGCTTCACTCGCCTCGACCGCGTCATCCGGGGTCGGCCGGTTCGGCCCATCGCCACCGCGAAGGAGACGTTCGCGTCCGGCAACATCTGGGGGTTGGCCATCGGCTACCTGATGATGACCGGCATCATCAACGTCATCCTCGCCTGGCTCCCGACCTATCTGACCAACGTCAAACAGTTCTCACTGATGAACGTGGGGTTCGTCGCCTCGGCCCCCTTCGTCGGCGGCGTGCTCGGCAACATCATGGGCGGCCTGTTCTCCGACCGGATCGTCGGCAAGCGGCGCAAGCCGACCATCCTCATCAGCACGATCTCGACCGTGTTCATGATGTACGCGCTCATCCACGCGCCGAACGAGCCCGTGACGCTCGCGTTCCTGCTGTTCCTCACCGGCTTCCTGCTGAACGTGGGCTACTCCTCCTTCACCGTCTATCCGGCCGGGCTGACGACCAAGGATGCCTATCCTCTAGCTGTGTCGGTGGTGAACACCGGCGGACAGGCCGGAGGCGCGCTGTTTCCCTTCCTAACCGGGCTGATCCTCGACGCCTACAGCTGGGATGCCGTCTTCCTGTTCCTCGGCGCGTCGTCGCTCCTGGCGTTGGGGGTGATGCTGCTGGTGGTCGAGCCAATCGAAACCAACGTTCAGGCGCAGGTCTCTTAGGCACCGGACTCTGCGGATCGGCATTGCAGCCCGATTCGGCTGCGAACCCCTTCAGAACCCTGGTTAATACTAACTCTCACTGATCAGAACTCATGAGCCCAGGCGCGCAGGCCGATGGACATGATGCGCCAGGGCTGGTCGATGAGCTTGTTCCAGGCGTCGCAGCAGTGGTAGAGGATGGCCTCGTATGAAGCAAAGATCCGATTGCCGAGCCAGTTCTCACGGATGAACTGCCAGAGGTTCTCGACTGGGTTCAGTTCGGGCGAGCGGGCTGGCAGCGGCAGCAGGGTGATGTTGGCAGGGATCACGAGCTTCCGGGTCATGTGCCAGCCGGCCTGATCGAGCAGGAGCACGGCGTGCGCGCTCGACGCGACGGCCCTGGCGATCTCGGCCAGGTGCAGGTTCATCGCCTCGGTGGTGCAGTGGGGCATAACGAGCCCGGCTCCCGTGCCACGAGCCGGGCAGATCGCGCCGAAGAGGTAAGCGGAGGCGGTGCGCTGGTCCTTCGCGGCCACTGGGCGCGTGCCACGGCGTGCCCAGCGGCGGCTGATCGTGTTTTTCTGCCCGATCCGAGCCTCGTCGGAAAACCAGATCTCTATCGGCTTGCCGCCCGTGGCCTGCGCGATCTCTGCCAGGCGGGCGGGAAAGGCTTTTTAAAAACCGGGATGGCGTCCTGATCCTGCGCGTGATGGCGCGGACGAGCCGAGAGCTTGCGGTAGCCCATGCTCCGCAGAACCCGGCTCAGCGTCTGCTCGGAGACCGAGACCCCGTGATCTTCGAACAGGATCTGGGCGAGATCGATCAACCGCCAGCGCACCACCCCGTGGGCGGCCGGCATCGGACCCTGCTCGACCAAGGCACGCAGCGCCTCCCGCTGCTCGACGTTCAGGCGCGGGCGAGCGCCGGGAGCCTTGCCGCCGATCAGCCCATCTGGCCCCTCAGCGTTGAAGGCGAGCACCCAGTCCCGCACGGTCTGGAGCCCGACGCCGCCGAGAGCGGCCGCCTCGGAGCGCGGGCTGCCCGCGTAGATCGCTGACAGGGCCAGCAGGCGGCGGGTCTGATCCGGCTCAAGCGAACGCTTCGCCAGGGCACGCAGGGCCGCGGCATCGAAGTCTGGCCGCAGCGGTATAGGAGCCGCCATCCCATCCTCCTCAGGCTCGAAACCCGAGGACAGAATCACACCCCTGTCCGAACCGCTACCCCGCGTGAGTCCCGCTCAACGAGGCTTGGTATAAGTCCGTCTCTGAGGGTCCTCCGAACCGAGATCCGGCGGACCCTCAAAACAGCCCGACAATTTGGACGGGCCATGGGCCAAAAAAATCTACTTTTATGCTTCAAAAGCTTGCGCTCGGCGTGGATCAGTTTGCTGGGTCTGGGTCATACAGAAGCCTGCCGCCCGATCTGCCGCTCAGATGTTCGCGCTCTGGATCTGCGTTACGCCGGCTTGTCGGCGGCTCTGGGCGAGACGCCATTCGAGGAGGCGCGCGCAGGATGTGAGCGTGAAGCAGAGCGTGAAATAGGTCAGCGCAAGAAGCCCGTAGACCTCGAAGGGCTGCGTCAGCAGCACATTGTTGACCTGCGCCGCCGCGAACGTGACCTCATGGGCGCTGATCACGTAGCCGAGGGACGTTTCCTTGATGGTCGAGACAAATTGGCTGACCATGCTCGGCAGCATGTTGTGGAGGGCCTGCGGCAGTACGATCGACAAGGTCGTCGGCCAGTAGCCTAGCCCTAGGGCCGTCGCCGCCTGCACCTGCCCCTTGGGTAAGCCCTCGATCCCGGCCCGGATGACCTCGGACAGGTAGGCGGCCTCATACACGACGAGGGTGATGATCAGCGTCTCGACACCGCCGACCGGGCGCCCCACCACCAGGGGGGACAGGAAGTACGCCCAGAACACGAACATGATCAGGGGCAGGCCGCGCACGACATAGACGATCGCGGTCGCCGGCAAGCGCAACAAGCGGTACGGGCTGAGGCGCGCGAGCGCCAACCCCACCGCGAAGGGGAAGCAGAGCGCGAGCGACGCGATTGCCATGAACAGCGTCATGGCGAGGCCGCCGATGGGACCGTAGGGATATTGCCCGATCAGGAAGAGGAGCCAGTTGTCCTTCAGGATCTCCAGCATCAGCGTGCCCCGACCTTGAGGTGTCGGGCACAGGCGGCGCCGATCAGCATGATGCCGAGGGAAACGGCGAGGTAGATCACGGTGGCGACCGCAAAGGCGTCGAAGGTCTGGAACGTGTCGCTCTCGACCGCGCGGGCGCGATACGTGAGCTCGCCGACGCCGATCGCCATGGCGAGGCTGGTGTTCTTGAACAGCAGCAGGGTCTGGTTGATCAGCGGCGGGATCGCGTGCCGCAGGGCCTGCGGCAGCACGACATTGCGCATCGCGCCGAGATACCCGAAGCCGAGGGAGAGCGCGGCCTGATACTGGCCCTTCGGGATGGAGCGAATGCCGCTGCGGATGTCCTCGGCAACATAGGCCGCGGCCGCGAGCCCCAACGCCGTGGTGGCGAGCAGGAACTGGCCATCATGGGCGTTTAGCCATTGGCGCGCAGGGCGCGGCAGGAGCGACGGCACGCCGAAGTACCACAGGAAGATCTGCACCAGGAGCGGCACGTTGCGGTGGTATTCAACGTAAGCACCAACGAACCACGCGCAGAGTCGCGCCGGGAGCATCCGGATCAGGGTGAGCAGGATCCCGACCGTGAGGGCGATGCACCACGCCGCCGCGGTCAGGACGAGGGTCGTCCCGATGCCGATGGCGAACCAGTCCAGGTACCGGCCCTCGAGCACGCCGCCCGATTCGAACAGGTGGATCATCGGGTCCTGCCCAGGTTCCCGCCGGAGTTCGCTAGGGCGCCTCAGTCCTTGATCGGGGTGACCGTGAAGTCGCGCTTGATCTTGTAGGGCGTGTCCTCGCCGAGCCATTTAGCGTAGATCGCGTCGAGTTGGCCGGACTCGGCGAGCTTGGTCAGGGTGGCGTTAACCGCAGCGGTGAAGGCCAGCTCATCCTTGCGCATGCCGAGGCCCCAAGGCTCAACGAACAGCGCCTTCGGGATGATGAACATCGGCACCTTCGACTGGTGCTGGAGCTTCACGAGGATCAGCTCGGAGGCGCACAGGGCGTCGACCTTGTCCTGTGCCAGGGCCAGGAAGGCCGAGGACGTGTCCTGGAAGGTCACCGTCTCGGCGGTTGGGATGAGGCGGCGCACGCCCTGTTCGGAGGAGGAGCCCTTCAGGGCGGTGATCTTCTTGCCGGCGAGCTGATCGATCGCGGTAAGGCCGGATTCCTTCGTGGTCATCAGCTTCTGCTGACTGACGAAATACGTGTCGGAGAACTGGATCTGCTTGCCGCGCTCGGCCGTGTACCCGAGGTTGGCCGCGAGGATGTCGACGCGCCCCTGGGTCAGTTCGGGGATCCGCGCCTCGACCGCGATGGTCTTGAGTTCGAGCGGCACGCCGATCGCGTCGGCAACCTTCTGGCAGATATCGACGTCGTAGCCGACGATCTGGCGCGATTGCGGATGCTGAAACGAGAACGGCTCGACGGTCCCGAGCGTCCCGCAGATCAGCTTGCCTCGGGCCTTGATGTCGGCAAGCTGATCGGCCTGGGCGGCACCGGCAACGGCGACGAGTGAGGTGACGAGGACGGTCAGCGCCGCCAGGATTGAACCGAGCCCGGAAGGAGTCAATCGCGAAATCAGCTTCATGGAAGAGCCACCGTCTGATTGTGCACGTGGAATTGCGACCGCGCCGTCGCCGGAGGCTTGTGCCCTCAGGATCTCGGCGCGCGGCCCGCGCTTTCCGCCGGGACCGGGGCATTGCTGGGAGGGGCACGCCAGTCGCTGGACGGCATGGGAGGCCCGCCGTGAAAGAATCACAAACGTTGTGATGAAGCTTGACTACCATGAAAGAAAGCGAAGAAAATTCGCTGCCAGCATCGCCTTTTTTCATGCGCGGCCGGTTCGGCGAGATGGCAGCCAGCATCAAACAGCTCGAAGCGTTCTACTGGGCGGCGACGCTGGGCGGCTTCACGGAGGCGGCCCGGCATCTGAACCTGGCGCAATCGACGGTCTCGAAGCGGATCATCGAGCTTGAGAGCGTGGTCGGGGGTGCGCTGTTCGACCGTGGCGCCTCCGCGCTCGCCCTGACGCGTGCAGGCATGGCAAGCCTCCCGATCGCCGCCGACGTTCTGGCAGCGGAACTGCGGTTCCGCGAGGCTGCGAGCGGCACGGCGCCGTTCACCGGGGCATTCCGGTTCGGAACCACAGAGCTCGTGGCGCTGACGTGGCTGTCGAGCCTGATCGTCGCTCTGAAGCGCACGTATCCCAATGTCGTGCCCATGCCGGACGTGGCCGCCAGCCGCGACCTCTTCGCCCGGCTCGGCGCCAACGAACTCGACCTCGTCATCGCGCTCGATCCGCCGCCACGCCCGGACTTCAAGGCCATCCCGTTGGCGAGCGTGACCCTCGAATGGGTGGCGGCACCGGGCTACGGGCCTGCTTCGGACCAGGTCCCGCTGGCCGAGATGGCTCGATACCCCATCCTGAGTCAGGCCCACGGATCGGGCCTGCAGGCTCTCGTGCTGGACTGGGCCGCTGCAAACGGCCTGACCTTCAACCGCGTGGCCGAATGCAACAGCCTGAACGTCCTGGCCGGTCTCGCCGCGGCGGGGCTCGGCGTCACCTATCTGACCGCGAGCTATTTCGAGGCCGATATCGCGCGCGGCTCGCTCCGGATCATCCGGACCGATCCGCCCATCCCGCCCATCCGCTATTTTGCGGTCTATCGCGCGCTGGACGTTTCGCCACTGCCCGCCCGCATTGCCGCGATCACACAGAAGATTTGCGACTTCTCGGCGCGGAGCCTGCACGGGAAGAATTGATCCTTTAGGAGCCCCGCAGACCCACGCGGGAGTCGCTCACTCAGCCAAGAGCAAAGCGGGTAGGCCTGCGAGGGCATCCGTTCCGGCGTGCGCCGGCCTGTCTAGGATCTGTCGTCACCTGAAGTAATCGAGGGCAGCGGCGAGGCAGAGAATGCCGCTGAAGCTGGCGGCGGTCTTCTCGTAACGCGTGGCAACCGCTCGCCATTCCTTGAGCCGCGCCCAGAGCCGCTCGACGATGTTGCGGTTGTTGTAGATCCAGTCGGGGCAACGCACCGGAGCCTCGTTCCGCTTGGACGGGATCGCAGGTTTTGCTCCGGCCTCCGCGATCTGCTGCCGGAAGCGATGGCTGGAGTAGCCCCGATCCGCCACCACCCAGCGAGGCACGCCCGGCAGTCGGTCGAGCAAGGGCAGCGCATGTGGCAGTTCATGGGCTTGCCCCGGTGCAATCCGAAAGGCGATCGCGTGGCCTGCGCCGTCAGCAATCACGCAAGCCTTGGTGCCATAGCCGCCACGCGAGCGGCCAACAGCTTCACGAGCGTCTCGCTCGGCTGCAGATCCCCCCTTTTGGCCGCGCCTGCCGCCTTCTGGTGCGCACGCATGTTGGTGCCGTCGAGGAACACCATGCCCAACTGAACGCCGCGCTCCTGCACGAGGCCGAGCAGACGTTCCCACACGCCGCTGCGCGACCACCGGATGAAGATCTGCGCTGATCGCCACCACGGCCCCAGTTCCTGCGGGATCGCGCGCCACTTGGCACCGTTCTGATGGCGCCACAGGATTGCCGAGAGCGTGCGCCGCAGATCCTGCGGCGGCGTCTTCGCCTTCGGCCGACAAGCCTCAACCAGCGGCTCCAAAACAGCCCATTGCGCGTCGTCCAGCATCGTCCCTCCTTGATCAAAGGTACAAAACGCGTGCTACGCCAGATGGTTCAGGCGACGACAGACCCTAGGTTCAGAGGCTCGCCAAGACGATCAATCCTGACGGAGTGGATACCGAGTTCGTGGCCACCTTGAGGTCGGTGATCCGTCCCCGCTGGCGCTGACCGACCGGATCACCGTCGCCAAGGCGCCCACCTTGACGGCCATGCAGCCGAGAGCGGTGCCGAACCGCTTGACCGCCGTACCGGCGGACGGTCGCGAGATCGTCCGGCAGGTCGACGATGTCCCGGGCTTCGTGGCGCGGCCGATGACCCGTGACGACGTCGAGCGCAAGTCCCGCATGAATGCCGGCAAGCGTCTCGACACGCTCGAGGTTCGCTGCTTCCGCGACGTCTTCTGGACGATCGATGAACGAGCCGATCTGACTGGCCTGCTCTCGTCTCTATCCTAAGCAAGACAAATACGAGCAACCACCTCACTTCTGTCGAACCAATCGCCAACGGTTGGCGCAATGGAAATACTAATCGATGAATTGTATTAGTTATGTTCCGGCGCTGAAAATACAATTATCGGTGCTAAACTATATCTCAAGGCAGGCTTAGTGATGATTTTTCAGAGATACTTGAAGCCAGCCGCCGAAGCGTTTCACGCGCTGCCTCGGCGCGCTCCGCCGTGAAGCGCGAAAGTGGTCCCGAGACCGTCATCGCCCCGAGCAGACGACCTTCGGCGTCAAAGACCGGCATCGACATCGACGCCACATGCGGATCTGTCGTTCCACTCGTGTAGAATGGAGCGTCGGCAAGGTCGGCTCGGCCTTCCAGCCCATCGAAGCGGCGAAGAACTTGCGCCGTCGATGAGTTGTCCATGGGCCGCAGGTCGCCCGGGCGAACATCGATCCTGAGACGGGACGGCGACATTACACGAAACATGCAGAGGCGTTGATGGCCTCGCCGAACATAGAAAAAGCCTGTTTCCTGGGTGGCAGCCACCAATTCCTCGAGCACGGGAACGACTCGCTGCCCGAGCCCGTAACCTTCGAGATAAATGGATCCCAGTCGGGCTACCTCCATTCCCAAATGGTATTTACCCTTCGCGTTGCGCTGGATGAGGCCGAATTCCTCAAGCGAGATGCACAAGCGCATGATCGTGCTTTTGACGAGCTGGGTGCGCTCGGCGAGTTCGGCAAGGTCCAGCGCCGCGTCGCCGCGCCGAAACGCGGTCAGCACGGTCAGCAGACGACCGGCCGAGGCGACCCCTTCGAGCTTCGGACGTGTTTTGGTTTTGCGCACCCGGCTTGAGCCGTTTTCTTGAAGATTCTTATCTTGCATGGTCGCGTCGTCGGCCTCGTCTAACCGGCTCTTCCCGGCGGCCGGCCTGTATATGACGCGGTCGAGTGCCGCCGCCACTCGCACCACTCCGCACCCATTTGGACACGGCTGGCTCTGGGTGGAGCGCAACCACGCGCATCGGACGTATGCGTGATCCGGCGGATCGCCGAGCCTGGTGCTTCGTCACTCCAAGCGACTGCAGCTCGCCCGACAGGTTGGACCCTTGCCCTCACGGCTTTGATCATCTATCAAAAATGAAACTGCGATTTCAAAATCGCTAACATCGACGCGCTCGGCGCGAAAGCGCGTGTGGCATTGGTGACGGGTCGCGTGATGCCCACCGCCAGCCATCGCTTGCAGCCGTCGGATCACAGGGAGGATCGCGCATGGCGTTAACGATGGACGATCGCCGTCTCGAGCGAACGACCATGCGCCGGGTCATCCTGCGCCTCGTGCCGTTCCTGATGCTCTGCTACTTCTTCGCCCTGCTCGATCGAGTGAACGTGGGCTTCGCTGCCCTGCAGATGAACAAGGACCTGGGGCTGACCCCCACGATGTTCGGCTTCGCGGCAAGCCTGTTCTTCGTGTCCTACTTCTTGGTCGAGGTGCCGAGCAACCTCGCGCTCCAGAAAGTCGGCGCACGACGCTGGATCTCGCGGATCATGATCACATGGGGTCTCGTCACCATCGGCATGGCCTTCGTGACGGGACCCCATTCCCTATACATGATGCGCTTCATCCTAGGCGCTGCCGAAGCCGGATTCTTTCCCGGCGCGATCTTTTACCTGACTTGCTGGCTGCCAACGCAGTATCGAGCGCGAATACTGGCAACTTTTACGGTTTCAATCCCGCTCGCCACCTTCCTCGGCTCGCCGCTGTCGGTCTCGTTGCTTGAACTCGACGGATTGCTCGGCTTGCGTGGCTGGCAGTGGCTTTTCATCCTCGAAGGGCTACCGACGATCCTGCTCGGTCTCGTCTGCTTCGTTCTTCTGACCGACCGGCCGCATCAAGCCCGCTGGCTCGACGACGACCAGCGGGCGTGGCTTACCGGCCGGATGGCTGAGGAGGCGTCGTCGAAGAGGCCGATAGGCCACCTGACCCTTTGTCAGCTCGCGACCAACAAATACTTCCTGACGATGGCGCTGGTCTGCTCGGGCGCCTCGGCCACGGGCAGCGTGCTGTCGGTCTGGCAACCTCAAATCCTCAAATCATTCGGCCTCACCAATCTTGAGACCGGCTTCGTGAACGCGATTCCTTACGGCATCGCGACCGTCCTCATGATCTTCTGGGGACGCCGCTCGGACCGCCGCGGCGAGCGGCGCTGGCATACGGCGGTCCCTCTGTTCCTGGCCAGTTCGGGACTGGCCGCTCTCAATGGCTTAGCCGGGCTACCCATGACGGTCGTGGCGGTCAGTTGCGCGCTGGTGGGTGCCTACGCGTTCAAAGGGCCGTTTTGGGCTCTTTCATCCTCATGGCTATCGGGTGGAACGCTTGCGGCCGGTCTCGCCGGCATCAACGCCATCGCCAACCTCGTCGGAGGCGGTGTGATGGTCAACGTCGTGGGCCTGATCCGGAGCGCGACAGGCAGCTTTGCCCTTGGCCTCCTTCCGGTTGCACTCCTCGACGCAGCGGCTGCAGTCGCGGTTCTGCTCATGAGCACACGGCACGCGCGACTGATTCGCAATGGCTCGACCCAGACAGCGTGAAGTCCAGAGACCTTTGCAACGGTCTCTCAGACACATGCGAGATGGAATACCACGGTGAGACGAGTTCGTGCTGTCCTCAGCTCGGCCGAGCCAACTAAAGGACCGGGGAAATGACTGATGTGAGGGCATTGAAATAACATCGAAGATCGAGTTGGGCGGAGATTGAGACATGGAGGGACGAATGAGCGAAGGGTTGGACAGGCATGCCGATCCCCGTCCGTCCGAAACGCCGAAGATTGCTGCGCTGAGCCCGCAGGGGGATCTACCCACCATTCTCTGCCTCGGCGACTTCAAGGCGCACGCCAAGCGACGACTACCTCGACCGCTCTTCGGGTACATCGCCGGCGCGAGCGAGACCAACGCATCTCTCGAGCACAACAGCCGATCGTACCGGCACTACGGGTTCAGGCCGCGAATCCTGACCGACGTGTCGCGAAGAAAGCAGCGCAGGTCCTTGCTCGGTATCGACTACGCCGCACCGTTCGGGATCGCGCCGATGGGCATCAGTGCCCTGATGGCGTACCGGGGCGACCTCGTTCTGGCGCAGGCTGCGGAAGCCGGACAGATCCCGATGATCATGAGTGGGTCTTCGCTCATTCCGCTCGAGGATGTCGTAGCGGCCGCGCCCTCGGCATGGTTCCAGGCGTATCTTCCCGGAGAGCCTGATCGCATCGACGCGCTCGTCGATCGCGTCGCAGCCGCCGGCTTCGGCACGCTGGTTCTCACGGTCGACACGGCGACGCTCGCCAATCGGGAGAACAATATTCGTGCGGGGTTCTCGACGCCCCTTCGCCCAAGCCTCCGCCTGGCCTGGGAAGGGATCTCGCACCCGCGCTGGACGGTCGGGACGTTCCTGCGCACCCTCGTCCAGCACGGCATCCCGCACTTCGAGAACTCTTACGCCACGCGCGGCGCGCCGATCATCGCACGATCCGTGATGCGCGATTTCGGCAAGCGCGACCACCTGAATTGGAGCCATCTCGCACGGATCCGCGCGCGCTGGTCCGGGAAGCTCGTGGTCAAAGGTGTCATCCGCCCGGACGATGCGCTGAAGGCCGTCTCCTGCGGCGCAGACGGTATCGTGATCTCCAACCACGGCGGTCGCCAACTCGACGGAACCCTGGCGCCCCTCGATGCCCTGCCGTCCGTGGTCGCGGCGTTGAAAGGTCAGGCCGCGGTCATGATCGACGGCGGGATCGTGAGGGGAACCGACGTGCTGAAGGCCCTGACTCTCGGGGCGGATTTCGTGTTCGTCGGGCGGCCGTTCCTATACGCCGCCTCGGCCTTCGGCAGGGCGGGTGTCAACCGGGCCATCAGCCTCCTGAAGGAGGAAATTCACCGGGATATGGCGCTCCTTGGCATCGATAGCCTGAGCGATCTGAACGAGAGCTTTCTGTGGCGAGCCGATCTGCCGGTCTCCGCTGATTGAGGTCACCCGTCGCCTCCTTCGTCCGGCGGCCCTCCTCCGGCGGGCGGGGCCGGAAGCGAGGAAAACGGGCTCGGGTCCGCCCTGTTCGAGGGCGCGCCGCCGAAGGATTGCGGTTCGAAGAGTTTGAAATCGAAAGCGCAGAGCCGGCCCAAGTTACGGTGTGGCTTGAAGACGATCTGACACGCAGCTCAGTCGAGCGTGACGGGGCCGGAGCGATTATCCGCAATAGGAGGAACACAATGTTCATGAGATACAAGCATATGCTTTCCGCGGGCCTGGCGATTGCGCCTCTGGTCGTTACGCCTGCTGCGGCCAAGACGATGGTGTATGTTTCGAATTCGGTTGATGGGACGATCGACGTCTTCTCGATGGATCCGGTCAGCGGTGACTTGCACCCGCAGGATAAGACTACGGTCGCCAAGATCGTGATGCCGATGGCGGTTTCGCCGGACAAGCATCACCTCTACGCGGTCGTCCGGTCCGAGCCGACGCGCGTTGTCACCTACGCCATAGACGATCGGACCGGCGCTCTGACGAAGGAGGCTGAGGCGCCCTTGCCGGGAAGCATGCCCTACGTCTCGACGGATCGTGCCGGACATTTTCTGTTCACGGCCTCATATGCCGGCAACCGCGTCGCGGTGAGCCCCATCGACAGAGACGGCCGGGTCACCCGCGAAGCCATTCAGGTCGTGCCCACCGGCAACAATGCCCACGCCATTCAGGCCGACCGCACCAACCGCTTCGTCTTCGCGAGCAATCTCGGAAGTGATCAGATAGCCCAGTTTCGCTTCGATGCTGCGACCGGGCAATTGTCGCCGAACGCCCCGCCTGTCGTGAAAACAATACCCGGCGAAGGGCCGCGGCACTTCATCTTCTCTCCGGACGATCGATTCGTTTACGTGCTCCACGAACTCGCAGGAACGGTCGCGCGGTTCGCTCTCGACCAGACACGTGGAACTTTGACGCTGCTGGACACAGTTGAATCGGTGCCGCCCGAGTCCAATCTGGAACGGGGCGTCGTTCAGGGACCCATCACGGCGGCTCGTCTGGCCGCGCGAGCCGAAGCGCCTCCAACGGAGGCGAAGCGCAGGATGTCGGCTGCCGATATCCAGATCACGCCCGATGGCCGATTCATTTACACGACAGAACGAACTAGCAGCAAGCTCGCCTTATTCGAGGTCGACACGCCCGCCGGCAAACTTCAATACATCGAGAATATCTCGACAGCCACACAGCCGCGGGGGATCCGAATTGATCCACGGGGGACATTTCTTGTCGCCTCGGGCGAGAAATCGAATCATGTCCTTGTCTACCGTATCAATCGGGAAAACGGGCATCTTTCGGAAGTTGGCCGTTACCCTGGTGGTGAGGGGGCCAACTGGGTGGAGATCGTCGATCTTCCGTAAGAATTCGGATTGCTTGTATTCGAGCAACAACGTCGTCGGCAGACCAGCGCGTGCGTGGAGTGGACCATACTCAGTAGGAAGGGTCCACATCATTGAACTGATCCCACCCCTAGCCGAAGCCGTAGAGCTTGGCCGGATTGTCGACCAGAACCCGCGCCCGGGCCTGGTCGTCGGGTATCCATGCGGCCAGAAGATCGAGCAGCTGAGCGTCGTCGGGCAGGTGCTTTTCGCCCCGGTGTGGCCAGTCGCTGCCCCAGACCATACGCTCCGGCGCCGCCGCCGCGAAAGACTTCGCAACCGCCGTGGCGTCGGCATAGGCGGGGGGCCCGCTCGCGGTGTTGAGGTAGGCACCCGACAGCTTCATCCACGTCCGGCCGCCGTCGAGCAGCCGGCGCACGACGCCGTAGGCCGGATGGCTCACGCCCTGGTCGGGCGGAAGCCGCGCCAAGTGATCGATGACCAGGGGCGTCGGCAGGCGGTTCAGGACGGGTTCGAGTTCCACGATCTTGTCGCCGGTCGCGTAGATCTGGACGTGCCATCCCAGCGGCGCGACCTTGCGGGCCATCGTCTCCAGACGCTCCGCGGTGGTCGGCCCCCAGGATTGCGGCGTGCCGAAGTTCACCCGGATGCCGACCGCGCCCTGGGCCGCCATCGCCCGGAGCTCGGCCTCGGTTATGTCGAGATCGACCACGACCACCGCGCGGGCCGAGGGGCCGAACTGCGCCACGCCGTCGAGGGTCGCGCGGTTATCGGTGCCGTAGGTCGAGGGCGTCACCACCACCACGCGGCTGGTCCCGAGGCGGGCCTGCACTTGGCGATAGGCGGCGACGTCGCTGTCCAGCACCGGCTGCCCCTTCCAGTGCGGCGAGGCCGGAAAGCGGGTCGACAGGATGTGGATATGGCAGTCGCAGGCCTTCGGCGGAACGGCGATCGTCGGCGCTTCCGTCCCCGACGAGAAGGGAACGGCTTCCGCGGCGTGTGCGGTCCGGTGACGAAGTCCGGTGGCGATGGTGATGGCAAGCGCGGCGCCGTCCTTGAGGAGGGCGCGCCGGGAACGGGTTTGACTGTGCATGGGCGTGGTCCCTCTCGTCCGGGTTCGGATCAGAAGCCGTAGAGCTTGGCTGGGTTGGCAACGAGGATCCGGTTCCGCACCGCCTCGTCGGGGGCCCAGTTCGCCAAGAGATTGAGGAGCACGGCATCGTCCGGCTTCGCGTCGGCCGGGGAGGTCGGATGCGGCCAGTCGCTGCCCCAGACGAGGCGCTCCGGGGCGCGTTGCACGTAGGCGCGGGCCAGCCGGCCCCGGTCAGCGTAGCTCGGCGGCCCGACCTTCGAGAGAATGTAGGCGCCGGTGAGCTTCACCCAGGCGCCGTGCGTCTCGATCAGGTCGGCGATCACCTTGAAGCCCGGATGGTCGGGCCCGGCGGGCTCGGGCAGGTGGCCCATATGGTCGAACACGACCGGGACCGGCATGCCCTTCAGGGTGTCGGCAAGCTCCACGATCTTGTCGCCGTCGGAGACCAGCTGGATGTGCCAGCCGAGGTCGGCGATCTTGCGGGCGACCGGCACCATGTCGGTGATCGGCGCACCGCCCGGCAGGCGCGTCCCGAACCGCACACCGCGGATACCGGCCCCGTCCAGGCGCTTTAGCTCCTCGGGCGTGACCGAGGCGTCGAGCATCGCGATGCCGCGGGCGGTCGGCCCGAACGCCGTCAGGGATTGGACGAGGAGGCCGTTGTCGACCCCGTAGGTCGAGGGCTGCACCACGACGTGGCGGGTGATGCCGAGTCGCTGCATCACGAGACGGTAATCGGCGACGCTCGCATCCGGCGGCCGCAGGGTCGCGCCGGGCGCGGCCGGGAAGCGCGCATCGTAGATGTGGTGGTGGCAGTCCGTGGCGCCCGGCGGCACGATGAAGGTCGGCCGATCCGTGCCCGAGGACCACGGCACGGTCTGGGCCGCAGCCGGCCGCAGGCCGGCGGCGAGGGCGCCGCCGGCCATGAGGACCGCGAGATGCGCGCGGCGGGTTATCGAGGGGGGCATCCGTCCGGTCCGTTCAGTGGCGCGAGAAGAGGGTCTGGCCGGCGGCCGGCATCCGCGCCGTGAGGATGCTGCCGGTCTGGGATTCGGTGATGAACAGGGTCGCCCCGTCCGGGCCGCCATAGGCGACGTTGGTGGTCGAGATCCCGGCGGGGGACTTCACCCGCAGCAGCGGCTCGGCGACCGGCGACAGACGCCAAATCGACCCGAACCCCGTGTGGGCGACGATCAGGCAGCCCTCGGCGTCCAGCGCGATGCCGTCCGGGCCGCCGAGGCCGCCGTGCAGCTGCGCGAACACGCCGACTTTGGCCACGAGGCCGCTGCCGTTCAGCGGGATGCGCCAGATCTGCTGGGCACGGGTCACGGCTACGAACAGGCTCCCCATGGCGTCGTCGATGACGATGCCGTTCGGGCTCGGCACGGTGTCCACGAGGCAGGTCAGCTCACCGGTGGGGCGCAGGCGGTAGACCCGGCCGGTCGGATCCTGCAGCCCGGTCTGGCCCTGGTCGGTGAAGTAGAGGTCGCCGTTCCTGGCGAAGGTCAGGTCGTTGACCCCGCGAAAGCCCTCCGAGCCCGCCGTCTCCAGGAACGGCGTCACCGCCCCCGTGTCGGGATCAAGCAGCATCAGGCCGCGCTTGTAGCAGGTGATGAAGATCCGGCCGTCCCGGTGGATCTTCATGCCGTTCGGCCAGCCGTCGTATTCAGCGACGAGCTCCCACTCGCCGGCCTCGTCGATGCGGAAGATCCGGCCGAAGGGGATGTCTGTCACGTAGAGCCGCCCGGCGCGGTCGAAGACGGGTCCCTCTAGGAAGGAGTCGATGGCGTGCCCACCCCGGTTGGCGTTCGCCCAGGCGGTCGGCCGGACGTGGCGGAACCGGTCGGGCAGGCGCGTGAAGACTTCGGCCGTCACGGTCGGCGGGGGAGCGAAGAACGACATCGCATGTCCTTGGTTACGGGGCGTCGGAGGTGGCTCAGGCAGGCTGCGCCGCCGCGTGTGCCTCGCGGGCATGGGCGCGGCTGATCAGGAGCACGCTGATCGCGGCGGCGGCATCCAGCGCGGCGACGGGGAGCATCCCGAGGGCGAAGCTGCCGGTGGCGTCCTTCACGAGGCCGACCACGTTCACCATCAGGCCGCCGCCGATCAGATTGGCGATGGCGTTGATGCCGGCGAGCCCGGCCGCCAGCGTCCCCGGCGAGAGCCACCCGGCGGAGAGCGCCCAGAACGGCCCCTTGAAGGAGTAGGCGCCGACAAGGGCGAAGGTCACGGCCATGATGGCTGTCGCGATGCTGCCGGTGAAGTTGAGGTACGACAGGCCGAAGGCGGCAAGCAGCAGCGGGATCGCCGTGTGCCAGCGCCGCTCGCCCTGCCGGTCGGAGTGGCGGCCCCAGAGCACCATCAGCACCGTGGCGATGCCGTAGGGGATCGCGTTGACGAAGCCGGTCTGCAGGTTCGTCAGCCCGAAGGACTTGATCATCTGCGGCTGCCAGACCGAGAGCACGCTCCCCGTCGCCGAGGCGCCGGAGCAGACCAGGGCCATCGTCAGGAAGTATTTGTTACGCACGAGCTGCCACAGAGAGATGTGGCCGATGGGCTTCTTGCGGGCCGCCTCTTCGTCGAGCCGCCCGACGAGCCAGGCGCGCTCGTCGTCCTTCAGCCAGCGGGCGTCGCGGGGCCGGTCGGTCAGCACGAACAGGCAGGCGATGCCGAGGCAGACGGTGGGCAGGCCCTCCAGCACGAACAACCACTGCCAGCCCTTGAGTCCGAGGGCACCGTCGAGTTCGAGGAGCGACACCGAGAGGGGCGAGCCGAGGAAGGTCGCAAGCGGGATCGAGACGGTGAAGGTCGCCAGGATCCGCGCCCGGTATTCGCTCGGCAGCCAGTAGGTCAGGTAGAGGATCGCCCCGGGGAAGAACCCGGCCTCCGCCGCGCCCAGGATGAAGCGCATCGCGTAGAGCGAGTACGGCCCGACCACGAAGGCCATGCACGCCGTCACCAAGCCCCAGGTGATCATGATCCGGGCGATCCAGCGTCGTGCGCCGACCTTCTGCAGGGCGAGGTTGCTCGGGACTTCGACCAGGAAGTACGAGACGAAGAACAGGCTCGCCGCGAAGCCGAACATGGCCGGGGTCAACCCGAGATCCTTGTTCATCTGCAGGGCGGCGAAGCCGACGTTCACCCGGTCGAGTAGGGCGAAGAAGTAGCAGAGCATCAGGAACGGCACGAGCCGCAGGATCACACGACGCATCGTCGCTTTCTCAAGCGCGTGCGTGTCTTGTTCTAAGACGCTCACGTTCCATCCTCCCATCACTGTGAGATGCGGCCCGTCCGACGTTCGTCGCGCTTGAGCCTCGTGATCCTGTGGCCTGGAGGTCAGATCCCCTCGCAGCCGGCCTCCGCGAGGGCGCGCTCGACCCAGGAGCGGTCCACGGTGCCGGCCGCGATCGCCGCCATGGTCTTGGCCTCGCCCTGCTGCTTCTTGTCGGCGGCGGCGAAGATCGCCTCGGTCTGGTCGAAGGGCACGCAGACGACGCCGTCATCGTCGCCGACGATCAGGTCGCCCGGCTGGATGACCATGCCGTCGATGGCGATGGTGGCGTTCACTTCGCCCGGCCCGTTCTTGTAGGGGCCGCGATGGGTGACGCCGGCGGCGAAGACCGGGAACGTGTTCTGGCGGATCCAGCCGTAATCGCGGACCGCGCCGTTCAGGACGACGCCCGCCAGCCCGATCTGCTGAGCGTGGGACAGCATGAGTTCGCCCATCAGGGCGTTGGTCAGGTCGCCGTCGCCATCGACGACCAGCACGTCCCCGGGCTTCGCACGGTTGAGGGCTGCGTGAATCATCAGGTTGTCGCCGGGGCGCACCCGCACGGTCAGGGCGACGCCGCTGAGCACGCCCCCGGCATGGAGCGGCCGGATCCGTGCGCCGCCGTGGCTCATGCGGCTCATCGAGTCGCTGATGTTGGCGACCGCGATCGCCTTGAACTTCTCGATGGTGGCGGGCTCGACCGTGCGGGTGCGCGGGTGGATCTTGAAACCGATGGGCATGGGTTCTTGTCCTTCAGTGCGGGGGTGAGTGGGGCGTCAGGCGACGGGCTCGAGGCCGGCCTTGAGCACCATGGCCTCCAGGGCCTCCTGGTAGGTCCGAGGAACGACGCCCTTGAAGTGATCCTTGAGGCCGAGGCTGGCCTTCCAGCGCAGGCGCTGGGCGATGGCCCGGGCCATGATCGGCTCGACACCGGCATCGGCGACGGCGTCGGCCGACATCTCCAGCTCCTCGGCCCGGCGCTTGGCGTGGATCACCCCCGACGGGGTCAGGCTCTGGACCGTGTCCATCCACGGCCGGGCAAGGGTCTTGGAGGCCGAGGCGAGGACGATCTCGTCGATCCCATACTGATGGGCGGCGAGCAGCATCTCGTCGGTCAGCGCCTCGATCCCCTTGATCAGGACCGAGCGGATGATCTTGATCCCCGAGGCGGTGCCGAGCACCGGGCCGGTGTAGGCGATCTGCATACCCCAGGGGTTCAGCAGCTCGCAGACCCGCTCACCGGCCGGGCCGCTCGACAGCATCCGCATGGAATAGCCATGCAGCGGGGTCCCTTCGATGGAGCAGTCGCCCAGCAGCGCGCCGGTCACCTCGAGCTTGCTCGCGACGCCCTGCTTGATCTTCGGCGTGGCCGAGGCGAAGTCGAGGAAGGTGTGGCGGGTCGTGAGCACCGGGGCGAAGGCGTCGGCGCTCTCCAGGGAGGACGCGCCGGGGGTGACGCTGGCGATCAGGTCGGCGGCCTCGGCGAGCTCCGCGTTCGAGCGGACGAGGGTGACGCCCGCCTCTTTCGCCCGCGCCTGGATGAGATCCGCGTAGGGGCCGTCGAAGGCGTACTTATCGTAGCAGGCGATCGATTCGAGGCCGGCGCCGCGCAGGCCCGCGCCGAGCGTGCTGCCGATCTCGCCGTAGCCGACGAGGCCAAGCCGGAATTGCGTGCGATCTGCCATGGTGTGCTCCTGAAGGTCTATGCGGTGAAAGGGGTGGTCCGCCGGCCCGCGAGCGGGTCGGCGGCGAGGCGATCGCGCAGAATCTCGACGGGGTGGGGCAGGCGCAGGCCGTCGACGAGTTTCACCTGCGAGCGGCACGAATAGCCGTCGGCGAGGAGGCGGCCGGACCGGCCCTGTCCGGCGACGTGCCCGGCCCAGCTAAGGCCGTAGATCCGCTCCGACATCGCCCGGTGCTCGGCCTCGTGGCCGTAGGTGCCGGCCATGCCGCAGCAGCCGGAGGGCAGCACCGACAGGCGCAACCCCAGGGCGGCGAAGACCCTGGTCCAATCGGCGAGTGCAGGCTGCGCTGTCGCCCGCTCGGTGCAGTGGGGCAACAACCAGTACGGCTCGGCCGCGGCGGTCGGGCGGACGCCATCGAGCCGGCCGGCGAGCCATTCCTGGACGAGGTGGACCCGCGGCAGGTCCCGCCCCGGCAGGGCCTGCCGGTACTCGGAGCGATAGGTGAGCGTCATCGACGGATCGAGACCGATGAGGTCGACGCCTGTGGCAGCGAGGCGGCCGAGCTCGTCGGCGTTGGATGCCGCCAGACGCGCGAACCGGCCGAGGAAGCCGTGGACGTGCAGCGGCTTGCCGTTCGGGCGGTACGGCGCGAGCCAGGGCCGCAGGCCGAGCCCGATCAGCAGGTCGAGCAGGGCGAGGAGGACCGGTGTGTCGTAGTGGCTGGTGAAGGCGTCCTGCACGACGACGACGCTCGTCAGCCGCTCAGCCTCCGGAAGGCGGGCCAGGGTCCGTGCCTCGGCCAGCGCCACGCCGCGGCGGGCGAGTTCCTGAGACAGCACCAGCCCCGATAGCTGCGGGACGTGGACCAGCCCGATCATTCCGGTCAGCCCGAGGGACGTCGCGGCATTCGCGAGCCGGGGCGCCCTCGCCAGCAGCGGCACGGCGCCCTCCAGGGCGGCAACCGCATGATGGCGCAGCGGCCGCAGGTAGCGACCGTGATAGAGTTCGAGGAACTTCGCACGGAAGGTCGGCACGTCGACCTTGATGGGGCACTGCCCCGTGCAGGACTTGCAGGCGAGGCAACCGGCCATCGCCTCGTGGACCTCGTCGGAGAAGTCGTCCCGCCTCCGCAGGGTCGCGGCGAGGCGGCCGGGGAAGGCGAGCCAATTCGGACGGGCGCGCAGGCGCTCCGCCTCGCTGAGCGGGTCGCTGCCTTCGACGGCGAGCCGCCGCAGCCACTCGCGCATGAGCTGGGCGCGGCCCTTGGGCGAGTGCCGCCGCTCGCGGGTCCCCTTCCAGGACGGGCACATCGCCTCGTCCGGGTCCCAGGTGAAGCAGGCGCCGTTGCCGTTGCAGTGGAGCGCCTCGTCGTAGCCGGCCCGGACATGCGCGGGGATAGCCCGGTCCCGCTGACCCTTGGTCGGCACGCCGTCGACGGTCAGGAGCGCGGTACCCTCCGGGGCGGCGATCTTGCCGGGGTTGAACTGGTTGCGCGGGTCGAAGGCGGCCTTCACCGCTTGGAGCACCGGGTAGAGCGGGCCGAAGAAGCGGGGCGAGAACTCGGAGCGCACGCCCTTGCCGTGCTCGCCCCAGAGCAGCCCGCCGTAGCGCTGCGTCAGGGCGACGACATCTTCGGTCACCGCGCGGACCAGCGCCTCGGCGCCGGGCGCCTTCATGTCGATGGCCGGGCGGACATGGAGCACACCGGCATCGACATGGCCGAACATGCCGTAATCGAGCCCGCGCCGGTCGAGGGTGTCGCGGAACTCGGCGATGTAGTCGGCGAGGTGTTCCGGCGGGACGGCGGTGTCCTCCACGAAGGCCATGGGCCGCCGGTCGCCCTTGGTGTTGCCCAGCAGGCCGACCGCCTTCTTGCGCATCGCCCAGAGGCGGCCGACCTCCGCCTCGCCCCGGGCCACCGTGTAGCCGCGCCGGCCGCTGGTCCTTCCGGCTTCGTCCAGGGTTGCCGTGAGACGGGCGAGCGCCGCCTCGACCGCCGCCGCACCGTCGCCAACGAACTCGATGAGATTGACGCCGCGGGCCCGCTCGCCCGCATCCTCCGGGAAGTAGGCGGCGACGGCTTCCCAGATCGGGTCTTCCTGTGCGAGCCCCAGGACCTTGGAATCGACCGTCTCGACCGAGGCCGCGCCGAAGGCCGCGAGGGTCCGCGCGTCCCGTAGGGCCGCGTCGAAGCTGTCGTAGCGCAGGTTCACCAGCGCCGCGTGGCTCGGCAGCGGCAGGACGTTGAGGGTCGCCTCCGCGAGGAGGCCCAGCGTCCCCTCTGAGCCGCACAGCACGGCGTTGAGGTCGAAGCATCCGTCCGTGCGGCGCAGATGGGCGAGGTCGTAGCCGGTGAGGCAGCGGTTCAGCGGCGGGAACACCGCCTCGATCAGCGCGGCATTCTCGCGCTGAAGCCTGTCGACCTCCCGATGGATGGCTCCCGCGAGACCGGGCCGGCTTTGGGCGGCCTCCAGCCCGGCCGCGTCGAGGGGTTCGGAATGCCAGACCGTCCCGTCGGCGAGCACCGTGGTGAGGCCAAGGACGTGGTCGCGGGTCTTGCCGTAAAGGCAGGAGCCCTGGCCGCAGGCATCCGTCGAGATCATCCCGCCGATGGTGGCGCGGTTCGAGGTCGAGAGTTCGGGCGCGAAGAACAGGCCATGCTCGGCCAAAGCCGCGTTGAGCTGGTCCTTCACAACCCCCGCCTCGACCCGCGCCGTCCGGCGCACCGGATCGATCGCGAGGATCCGGTTCATGTGCCGCGACAGGTCGACCACGATCCCATCCGTGAGGGACTGGCCGTTGGTCCCGGTCCCGCCGCCCCGGGGTGCGATCCGCATCGCGGCGAACCGCTCCTCCGCGAGCAGGGTGGCGATGCGCACGAGATCGTCGAGACCGCGCGGGAAGGCGATGGCCTGCGGCGTGATCTGGTAGATCGAGTTGTCCGTGCCGAGCACGGTGCGATCGGCCTCGCTGAGACTCAGGTCGCCCGCGAAACCCCGCGCGCGCAGCTCGGCGCCGAAGGACGCGGTGAGCGACGGCGCCTTCGGCCCGGGTGGGAGATGCGGGATCATGGCGGTTACGCCGCGACCGCGACGGGCATAGTTTCCCGCCGGATCTGCCGTCCCAGGGCCAGCATCATCAGGGCGCCCAGGAGCAGGATGCCTCCGACCGCCAGCAGCGGCGCGGTGAATCCCCCGGACAGCTCGCGCATCACGCCGATCAGGTACGGGCCGGCGAAGCCGCCGAGATTGCCGATCGAGACGATCATCGCGATCCCGCCCGCCGCCGCGCGGCCGGTAAGGAAGCCCGAGGGGACGGCCCAGAAGGTCGCCGTGTAGGAGTTGATGCCCATCACCGCGACGCAGAGCGCCACAATGGTCAGGCCCGGTGTCGGGGTCAGGGTGCTCGCGGTCAGGCCGACGGCACCGAGGGCCAGGGAGAGGGCCGGATAGATCGTGCGGTCGCTGCCCCGGTCGGAGACGCGGCCCCACACCACCATCGCCACCGCGCCGCAGATATAGGGAATGGCGGCGACGACCCCGACCACCGAGCTCGCGAGCCCGAGCTGCTTGATCATCTGCGGCAGCCACAGGCCGACTCCGAGGGAGCCGATGATCGCGCAGAAATTGATCGCCGCCAGCAACAGCACCCGCCAGTTCCGGAGGGCCTGGGCCAGGGTCATCGGATGCTTCTTCTCGATGACGGCCTTCTCATGTTCGAGGGTGGCAACGAGGACCTCGCGCTCCGCGGGCGTGAGCCACTGCGCCTTCTCCGGCCGGTCGGTGAGAACGAAGAGGCAGACGATGCCGAGGATCACCGCCGGCAGGGCTTCGAGGATGAGGAGCCACTGCCATCCGGCGAGGCCGAAGCCCTCGATCTGCACCAGCGCCCCGGAGATCGGCGAGCCGATGATGTTGGCGACCGGGATCCCGAGCAGGAAGAGGGAGGTGGCCCGCGCCCGCACCGCGGAGGGGAACCAGAAGCTCAGATAGAGGAAGACGCCGGGCACGAACCCGGCCTCGCCGAGGCCGAGGAGGAACCGGGCGATGCCGAACTGGATCGGTCCGGTCACGAAGGCGGTGGCCGCCGAGACGAGGCCCCAGGTGATCATGATCCGCGCGATCCAGAGCCGGGCGCCGACGCGCATCATGATCAGGTTGCTGGGGATCTCGGCGATGAAATAGCCGAGGAAGAACAATCCCGCGCCGATGCCAAAGGACGTCGCGGTGAGGCCGATGTGCTCGTTCATCGTGAGCGCGGCGAAGCCGACATTCACGCGGTCCAGATAGCTGACCACGTAGCACACGAACAGAAACGGCAGGATCCGCCGCATCATCTTGCGATGGAGGTTACGCTCGTCGACCGGGCGGGCCGGAGCGGGGACCTGTTGCCCTTGCGCCATGACGTCTGCTCCCGAATCGCCAATTTTGAAATGGCGTTTCGTTTTACATGAATCAAACGGCCGGTGCTGTCAACGATGCCGTGGGCAAGGCGGTGTCACGGCTTGGTGAGCCGGGGGCTGATGGCTATGGATCGCGCGTCCCGAACACAGCGAAACCGGAACGAGTGCGAAGCGATGGCGAAGGAGGCGCGTGCGCGGCCCAATCTCGAGGGTGTGGCTTCAGCCGACCGGGTGCTGACGGTGCTGACGGCGTTCCGACGGGGCGACGACGCCCTGGAACTCTCCGAACTCGCCCGCCGCACGTCGCTCGTGAAGAGCACGATCATGCGGCTCTGTATCTCGCTGGAGAAGTTCGACCTGATCGAGCGGCTGGATGACGGGCGCTACCGCCTCGGCGTCGAGGCGGCGCGGATCGGCTCGGTCTACCAGCAATCCTTCGCGCTGGAGGAGCGGATCGTCCCCGTCTTGGAGCGGCTTGCGGCCGAATCCCTGGAGACGGCCTCGTTCTACATCCGCCGGGGCAACCAGCGCCTCTGCCTGTTCCGGGCGGACTCGCCGTCCCCGCTGCGGATGAACGTCCGCCCCGGCGACATGCGGCCGATGGACGAGTCGGCCATCGCCCGGGTCCTACGGACCTTCGGCGACACGGGCGCGTCGCAAACAGTCCCGGTCGAGGTCCCGCTCTACACTTCGGGCATCACCGATCCCCATGTCGCATCGCTTGCAATGCCGGTCTTCGGGACCGAGCGGCGCCTGATCGGCGCCCTCGCGCTCTCGGGTCCGTCATCGAGGCTGACGGCCGAGCGGGCTCAAGCCCTCAAACCGCACCTGCGAGATGCCGGTGAGCGTTTGTCGTCAGAACTCGGTGCACAGCTTTAGCGAGGTTTGTGGCTAAAGAAGCTGGAACACGAAGAGTGCTCCGCCGCCTTCGCGTACCTCACCACTGATGTCCGGTTATTTGTACGAAAGACCTGCGAGCGGTCGTTCGGCTTTCGGCCAGCATCAGCCGTCTCAGGCCGCCTGCTTTAGCGTCTGAGAAGGGTGGATATGCGACGGTCTGCTCCCGCGCAAAACTGAACAAGAGCAGACGTTCTATGCCTACCTATTCGCCTCTTCCAGGAAACAGAGACGAGTCGCTCCAATGCGCATATCAGCTATCGCTCAATAAGCGAGAAGCAATCGACAGAGCTTCATTGCGATTTGTAGCCGCAATGATTGAGAAGCCCCAAAAAGCTCCAAATCCCGGGGCGAACGACTTAATTGCAGCACGCTTTAGCGTATTTTCTTCGACTACAATCATTGCTAAGACCAAGATGCGTAAGCGAATTTTATGCCTCTTCATCCAAAGTGCCGTACGCTTCTTTTCCTCCTTGCTGTGTTCATGGTCATTGGAAGGTGGATCTTGGGTCAATATAACGAAATGTCTTCCGCGAGAGAGCAATTCTTCGAAGTCAGCTAATTCGTCATCGTGGTCGTGTCCCGGCTCGTCCGCGAAGCTCATCCATACGATCGGGAAATTTTCACAGTTCATTGTCATTTCAGAAGTCCTTTCTTCGGGTATCAGATAGACACAGATCGAACATTGCGCCACGAGAATAGCATCGCTATCAATCCGGGCATAGTAATCGCAATGATCGCAATGATAATTAAATTGTACCCGTCGCGGATACCGTCGACGACGCCGCCTAACGTATTCAGAAACACAAGAAGGCCGCCAAATATGAGTGTGCCCCAACGCGCCCGGTTGCCCGTAGACAACGCAAGCAGCGGCGGTATTACCCAGCATCCGTAATATGCCGAAATTATTGTTATTTGAGCGGGACTAAACGCGATGGCAGGCGTAACATTGCCCGGAGCGTGTTGAGAGTTCAAATATGTAAAAATCTGGATTGCCATGAATATTGAAACGCCTGCTGCTGTGACAAGCCACGCAATTGCCGTTCTTACATCTGGATGCTTCATCCTTATTTTCTCCTCAAATGATTTCGACCGGCGGCACACCGCTGTTAGTATTCTGCTGCCTGATCGTTTGCCTCCAAGGCAGTCACCAACGATATCCGACGCTTGCGGTGAAACGGCGCACTTCTCCATAGTTGCAAGAAGTAATGGCGCTGCAAGCACCGACATAGCGTCTGTCGGCGATATTCGAGACGTTCAAGGCGAAGCGCCATCCATCTCTGACATAGTGCACGGCGGCGTCGAACAAGATATATTCCGGGACTTTAAATGTATTGAGCGCGTCGGCATAAGAGTGCCCTACGTATCGAAGCCCCGCCCCAAAACCGAACCCTGCCAAGTCGCCGGTCGCTACCGTATAGTCTACAAAAATCGAAGCGAGCGTGCTCGGCGTCGCGACGGGTGTCTTTCCGATTTGCCCGATTGAGCCCCGAGTGATGGCGATATCAAAGGTGGTAAATGATCCTACTAGGCTCAGCTCTCTATTGATGTTGGCGACGATCTGGGTCTCGAAACCCTTCGATCGCGTCTCGCCGATTTGAAGCTGATTGAAGGGATTTGTCGGGTCTGCCGTCAACGTGTTGGATTGCGTGAGGTCGAACAGTGCGAAAGTGGCTGACAGGTTGGACGCCGGAGGCTGATACTTGAGTCCGGCTTCGTATTGATCGCCCGTCACCGGTTTATAAGGTGTGCCTGCGATGTTTGTCCCAACTTGCGGGTTGAAAAACGTTGAGTAGCTGAGGTACGGTGCGAAACCGCTGTCGAAATTGTAAATCAGAGCATAGCGCTGTGTACCAATATTAGCTTCTTGGTGAGTCTTGGTGTTTCTTAATTTGTCGTCGACGTCATTCGTCGTGAAATCACCCCGTCCGCTGACGACAAGTTTCAGCCCATCAGTCAATGTGATTTGATCTTGCGCGTAGATGCCGATTTGCTGAAAGGCGTCCCTGTTCAAGAGGTAGGGGAAGATTGGCGCGGCCGGGACGCCGTAATTCGGTGCCAGGATGTCGAAACTAGCCACAGGGCCGCTGCCCGCTTGAGTGTCGTGCAGTTGGTACCGTTTGTAATCCAATCCGACCAAGAAGGTGTGTCCAAATAGGCCGTCGTCAAACCGAGCGGTCAACTGATTGTCCACATTGAATACGCGCGCTTGTGACGTCAAACGGTACCGCGCGCGGGGTATTATTGTTTGGAGTGCGTCGGAATAACCTTGTCCCGAAAACAACAGAGTATCCAGGCTCTCTACCTGCGAGTATCGAAGGTTTTGGCGGAACGTGAACGTGTCGTTGAACGCGTGTTCAAACTCATACCCAATATGGAATTGTGTCCGTCTGAAAGTGTCGAGTTTCGGGTCCGCTATGTTGAATGATCGGGGAATGCGGAGACCCAATGCCTGCGGCCGTACCGTTCCGTAGTAGGGAAGAAACGGGCTCAGCCGACCCGTATCGTCATATTGAAAACTAGCAAGCAGGGTGAAAGACGTTGCCCCGTCGGGCTTGTAAGTGATTGCAGGCGCGATGTATCCGCGATTGTCTTCCACTCCATCCACTTGGGTTCCGCCTTGCCGACCTATTCCCGTGATGCGGTAGAGCCAATGACTATCGGTCGTGGACGGGCCTCCGAAGTCGAACGCAACGTACTTCTGTCCGAACGATCCTCCGCCCGTCTCGACATGACCGAACGGCACTTCGGTCGGTCGCTTTGTGATCAGATTGATGATTCCCCCAGGACCTCCCTGGCCAAAGAGAACCGCGGCAGGACCGCGTAATACATCGATGCGTTCCAAGCCAAAATTTTCAGCCTGAAATCCAGAAAAACTATACCCGACGAGTTGAAGCTCGTCCTTGTACACCCCGGTTCCAGTCGCATCGAACCCGCGAATGCTGAAAAAATCTCCGATCGTTGCTGGGCCGGGCGTACTGTAGACGCCTGCGGCGTAAGCGATGGCATCCGACACAGTGTGCGGCTGCAAGTCGTCGAGCTGTTTGCGACCGATTACGGTGATTGACTGCGGAGTTTCATTCAGGGGCGTATCTGTCTTCGTCGCCGTAGCTGATCGTTGCGCGACGTAGCCATCAATCGGTCCGCGCGGATCGTCGGTTGAGCGATGGCCGGTGACCGACAGTGGCTCCAACGATACAGCGGTGTCTGACGACCCAGGAGCTGTCGCTGTTCGCCGTTGTGGATCCATATTCTGGGCATATACCTCAGTGGCCATGAGTGTAAGGCACAGGCCCGCTAGCAGATACATCGTGCCGCAGCGGCTGTGCGCCTCCAGTGATTGAAGACGTTTGTGTGATTCGCGCAGCGAGATACATACAGCCAGAGGATGGAACGTTTCTCGCCTCACTACCGTGTGCATCTCAGACCTCGGTCACCTTAGCTCAGTGGAGCAGATGCAAATTGCATCTTTCGCGGGGGGCATCGACGAGGTATCACAGTTCCTTTTTCACGGGTCGCCAATATCTTCATATGAAACGCCAATCGACATTCCTTGAATTTAGAACAATTCAAGGTAAGTTTGCCGCCGGTTACGTGTACGATCGTCACGTTCACGAGCAGGCGCAACTCATCTTCACTGTGTCGGGCACCATTCAGGTGACGACAGATATGGGACGTTGGCTCGTTCCACCGCAGTTGGCTGTCTGGGCCCCGACGAACGCTGCGCACAGTGTGGAAGTCGTTTCGAATGCCGAAAGCTGGTCGGTCTTCTATGATGCTCAAGCATATCGCTCTTGGGCGCCGCGATCTTTGCCGAATAGACCTTTCGCGGTTCGTATGACTCCCATTCTGCGGGAGCTTCTACGGGGCCTTTTCGGGACTTCTCCAGAGTCCGAAAAGGCCAATCTTATGGTTCGGCTCATTCTCCACGAGCTTATCGAATATACGGACTCGCCAATATTTCTTCCTTTGCCCGCCAGTGATCTTGGCAGGCGAATAGTAAATTTGGCAATGGCTGATCCAATGTGCAGCCTCAACCTTTCTCAGTTGGCCGAAGCCGCCGCAACTTCACCACGCACCGTCAGCCGAATTTTTCCAGATGAGACCGGACTGACCTTCAAACTTTGGCGTCAACGCGCTCGTATCTTCACGGCGATCGAACGTTTGGCGGCGGGAGCCGACATCACTGAGGCCGCGGCGTACGCGGGGTTTGCCTCAATCAATACGTTCGCGTACTCGTTCCGAGAAGTGACTGGCACTTCGGTATATAAGTTCGGGAAATGAGCGTTGCCACATAGGTGTCAGCTCCACCGAGGCCGGTGTTCAGATGAGAATGGTTGGTGAGCTGGATTCCCGGAACGGTTTGATGTGCGGTCGGCGTCACCGACGCCAGTTTGAAGCGGGTCAGGCGATAGCCTGAGTGGTGTCCCGGAGAGAGCCAATGACGTTGGTCGTCGCTTGGAGCACGACTTCGACGTCCGCGGTCTGGAACGCGAGCCATCAGGGGGCCGCGTACCACCGTCCCTCGGTGTCGAACGGGAAGAGCGCGATCTCCGGGCGGCGTTTGGGGACCATCCGACCGTCTAACCTAACCGGCATTTTGGACCGAGCAGTGGGAGGCTATTGCATGGCCGCTTTCGAGACACGCCGGTGGCTGTCCGCGCGGCTAGGTTGGGTCGATAGGAGGCCGTCCGCTTTTCCGGCGTGTAGGTACCAGATTGGACCAGCCAACGATGGTCGTGAGGACGCATGCAACGGCTCGGACAATTTGTCCGAAGCGTTTCAACGAGCGCAATTTTGTCCAGGAGTCTG
This sequence comes from Methylobacterium sp. Leaf361, assembly GCF_001424445.1. Taxonomy (NCBI): domain Bacteria; kingdom Pseudomonadati; phylum Pseudomonadota; class Alphaproteobacteria; order Hyphomicrobiales; family Methylobacteriaceae; genus Methylobacterium; species Methylobacterium sp. Leaf361. Next base: position 93,033 of record NZ_LMPY01000010.1, read on the forward strand.
GCAAGCGCTAACAGATCGCTGCGAGGGTGTACCCGGGGGCCCGGGGGGCGCCTGCGTGGTGCGACGATCAATGACGCCGCGACGCTCACCCAAGCATCGTTGACATCGAGTCGTACCGTATCATCATGAGCAACGTCCGTTGCATAGAATGGTATGGTCATTCGATGACCCATGGCCGCTTCATCTCATACCTGCGCGTCAGCACTGATCGTCAGGGCCGATCCGGTCTCGGGCTAGAGGCGCAACGTGCAGCCGTCACCGACTATCTAAACGGCGGTGCCTGGACGCTGATCGCCGAGGTCGTCGAGATCGAGAGCGGTGCTAAGAGCGATCGACCTGAATTGGATCGCGCCCTGGCGCTCTGCCGGGCTCACCGCGCGATCCTCGTCGTCGCCAAGCTCGACCGCCTTGCCCGCGACGCGCACTTCCTCCTGGGCCTGCACAAGGCCGGCGTCGACTTCCTCGCCTGCGACATGCCTTCGGCTAATCGAATGACCGTCGGCATCATGGCCGTGGTGGCCGAGGAGGAGCGGCGGATGATCTCTGCACGGACGAAAGCGGCGCTTGCTGCTGCGAAGGCGCGCGGTCGCGTACTCGGCGGCTTCCGCGGTCGAGCCGGTACGGGTGACGATACAGCCCGAGCCCGCGCTGCCCTCCAATGCAACGCTGACGAGCGGGCGGCAGCACTAGCGCCAATCCTGAAGCGACTCGATCCCGACGGTACAGCCTCGCTGAATGCACTGGCGCGGGCGCTAACGGCCGAGAACGTGCCGACGACGCGGGGGCACAGCCTATGGACGCCGGTCGCCGTGGCGCGCCTGCGAGCTCGCCTCGTACCCGCTTCGCAACGGCAGGCCACGCTTTGATCTAATCCCGCAAGCCCGGGGCTTGGTCGTGGCCGCCCTACCCTGCCCCGACGCAGTCCTCGATCGACCATGGCTCAGTCGAATAGGCCGCCGATCGATGGCTCGTCTTCAAGCTCGCTCATTTCGGCGTCAAGCCGCGCCAGGTGAGCACGAAACCTCGCCCGCAGTGCGTCCAGCTCGGCTCGATCCGGCGTGGGCGCTGAGGGTGTCTCCTGCATGATCGTATGGAGCCAGTGCCGGGCTTCGCGTGCGCGGCGCCCAAACGTCCGATCGCGTTCGCTGCCCGGTTTGTGCGTGTTCCTCCATGCTTCCAGCCGCGCCAGCTCCTCGGCGGTCATGGCGGCGATCTCAGCGCGCCGCTGTCTACGTTTGCGAGCTTTGTGTGCGTCGCTACGCGGCTTGCCGGTCGGAAGGCCGTCTGGAAATCCCGGCGTGTGCCAGCCAGCTGGCCCATCGCCGCGTGGGGTGGCTCCCCCATGAAAGCGGCAGCGGGTGCGCCCTTTCGCGGGAGTCTGTCGGCATGGCTCGCCGGTTGATCGGGCCATGGCACCACACATCGGGAAGGTTTCGCGCTCGGCATGGAAGCGCCGCAGCGCCCGAGCCCCAATGGACGGGAAGTCTGGCCGAACGGTGCGGCGTGAGCCACGTGATTCAGGACGCGTGCTCGCGGGGGGACGGCGGCGGCTCACGGCGTTCCTCCATGCGGTATGTCGTTGCGACCTCCACAGCCCCGATGGGGCATCCGATCCAGCGCCGGCAATGCCGCTCGCGTGCGCGTGAAGAAGTTCGGGAATGAAGGGGTCTGTGGAATATAAAGGTAGAAGAGAGAGGAAAGAGACATACCTATCGCGCATGCGAGCGGCATTGTCGGCGCCTCTTGGGCCTCAGACATCGCGAAGCTCCCGTTTCGCCGACAATGCCGCTAGCATTTGGGTGTGCGCTTGGGTGCGCCGCGCCTTCTCACGGTCGGCTCGTTCGGCGAACCGCACATGGATTCTCGGATCGATAGTCCACTTCGTCGGCCCGTCCGCGCCCATCTCAGCGACCGATACCCATCCAGCGTCCGCGAGCGCGCGCATCGCGGAGCGCGTAAGGTGCCGTTTGCCGCTGAGCGGCCGCCTCGCCTTCTCAATGTCTCTCGCCGTTACGGACAGGATGTCTGGTCGCGTGAGCAGATATCCGGCCACCTCGCGCGCCTCGACCGTCTCTTCCGCCGGCTCGCAGAACTCGCTGTAGAAGCGTAGAGCGTGGCGGACGAGGAACGCGACGAAGCGAGATGCGCGTTGCGCGGTCTCAGCGGTCACCTCGTGTCCCGACTCTGTCGACACCCCTCCCGTTAGATCCCAGGTGTCGAGCGCGTGGAACGTCAGGGCGATCCGGTAGATCAGCCCCTCCCATTTGGATATGTGGCCTTCCCAAGCCGCTGAAGCACCCGGCAGGCGACCCAGCGCCCGTACCCGCGTCCATGTCCCGGTGAGGATCGTGCGGGCCTCCGGCGAGAGCTGCACTGTACGCCCGGCCGCCGCGCGGAGCGCGAACATCCCTCGTACAGCTCGCTCGTACTCAGCTACCGCAGCACCGTCTGCGGGCACATCGAGCGGCGTCCGCTCCGCACCGTCATCTGTCACGAAGATCAGGCGCTGTAGGAAGCCGTCAGTGCCGAGGTTTTGCGCGTGCTGACGGATTTTGTCTGGCTGCGTCGAGGCGATGAGGCCCATCAGGGCACTGTCGGCTCGTGTGGAGCCCGTCATGCGATCGACGCTGATGTCGCCGCCATCGATCAGGCGAAGCATGGTGCTTCGATCGCCGTCGCCGTTGCGCTTATAGGCTCCGAAGCTGCCGAGAAACGCGAACAGCTCGTCGGGCGCGCGAATGATCCCGCACGGATTGTCTGCATGGATGCGAACCTGCTTCTCCAGGGTCGCATCATCGACCCAGAGCCGCCGCATGGGCGGTGCAGGCGGGAGTCCTCCGGCTGCCTCACGCTTGCTCTTCGCCGCCCGCACCATGGCTTCGCGAGCGGCCTGCTCCTGGCAGCTCTGGCGATACAGCTCGCGATCAATCTGTTTCACCGGTCGCAGTACCGCAGCGATTGTGGGCGACTTTTTCCGACCGGGCCGGGCCACAATCACCACGGACAATGTGGCCGGCACGCTGAAGTCGGCGCTGTGTGCGTTCACCTGAAGCTTGAGTGCGTTGCCGATCGTGCCGGCGAGGGCTGCCACGGCCGCGGTCGCGACGAAGCTCTCGGGCACGCCCATTTGGGTCGCGATAGTGCGCGCGATCCCTTCGATCACGCCCGGCAGGCTGCCGGCGGGCGATGTCGACAGATCCGCCGGATCATCGTCGCCGAAGATGTCCACCAGCTCGCCGATCTCGCTGGCGGCCTTCTCACCCTCCCTTCTGCCGGCCGCTTGGACCCCATCCTCGCCCCCGTCCTGGATGGGCTTAAAGAAGTCCCCGGGCTGAGTGTCCGGCTTGACCCGGGCCAGAGCGTTCGCGACGGTCTTGCGCAGGTAGTACTCGGCCCGCCCATCGTCGCGGGCCTCGGCTTCCGCCTCGAACTTATCCGGTGAGTACGCCGCAATGATCGCGGCCACGTCGGCTGGTTCCGAGATGCCGGCCTGGATCACCGCGGCGGCAACGGCGTAGTCTCGCGCCGAGCGATCGCCCGGCATCGCTTCTGCTGCCAGGCATTTGTCGAGCTGAGGGCGCGCTGCTCGCGCACGCGTCAGCCGCTCCACCAACTCCGGATCCAAACGCTCCGGGGCTCCGACTGCCTCCCACGCAGCCGAGAGATCGAAATTGAGCTTGGCGGCGGTGGCCGCTCGGGCAGTGGCCGCTCGGGCAGTGGCCGCTCGGGCGGTGATCGGAGGTGCCAGAATGGCGAGGTGGTCGAGCGTGTGCAGGCGCCGTGGGTCGTACACCTTGCCTAGCACCGGGGCGGGCACGCGCTTGCGCGCCCGCTTCTTCGCGTTCGGCAGGTTGACGGTCCCGGGCATGCGGAACAAGTGCGAGACGTCGTGGGTGTTGTCGCCGCCGTTGAGCAGCGCGAAGCCGCGCGCCTGCGCCTCCGCGGCTGCGATGGTCTGTGGCGTGGCCGGCAGCGATTCCCGCAGCAGCCACACTCCTTGATAGCCGCCGCCGCTGTCGATGACGGCGCTGGCCTCCTGTCGTTGGCGCCAGTCAAGCGCCTGATGCCAGAGTCTTTCCCGCTCCTTGCTCAGGCCGCCATCGTCGGCGGTGGGGTCGAAGTGCGGATCGCAATCGATGGCGATGCCGCGGATGCGCGCGATGTCCGCCTTGCACACGCGGCCATGCTTGCCCTGCTGTTGCTCCCGAGGGACTGGCTCGTTCAGTGTGAAGTAAAGATTGTGCTTGCCCTGGCGCGCCTCGATCCACCGGCTCAATGCATCGCGCTCGGTCGGCAGCGCGAAGGTCGCCCCGTGGCAGCCGCCTAACTCTGGATCGATCGCCGCGACCGCGAGAAGCCCTGAGCCAATCAGCGCTATGAGAAAGGCGACCGCCGCTTCCGTGTCCCAGGCTGGCAGGGCCGGCGCACGCATTTGGACTGATGCGGTGATTGCGGGCACGGGTGCCTGGCTACCGACCATTGGCAGGTGGCCGCTGCCGCTCTCCGGAGTGCTTGCGTCCATGATGAAGTTCCGGCGAGCGTTGTGTGGTCGGCACCCGGCCCGCGTGGCGGCAAGGCCGAGGCGGCGACTTCCTAAGGATGGGTGGGCTGCGCTCGAGCGCGGCGTGTACGGCGTGCTGCTGGAGCTGCGACTCTCGTCAGATCACGACTTGGATCGCGTGCAGGATCGACTAGCGATCGTTCGCGATGGTCGAGCGCTGAGTACTCGGCTCCTCACCGAAGGGCGGCGCGGGCCGCCTCGGATCGCTTCGCCCGAGCCGCAGCGCCACGAGTCCCAGGCCGCCAAGGCTCAGCGTTTTCGACCAGCGTTAGGACACCCGAGGTCTCAACGACGACCCGACCGGCGAGGCGCCGGAGTGTGAGCCGGCCGTCAGAAGCGAGGCGATAGATCGTGCTCCGCGACAGCCCGGTCACCTCGGCCGCCACATCCATCCGTAGATGAGGGCGCTTCTGCCACGGGATGGCGTCTGGACGTTCGCGGTGCTTAGCGGTTGGACGTGACATGCTACAGCCTGCCCTTGTCTGATCTGTCTGACGACAAAGAGACACGGCTTCGCATGGGCGTCACGGCGGGGCTAAAATGATTCTCTATCTGCCTGTGCAATAAGCATAATCAGTCGAAAGTCCATCTGCTTTCTTTTCGGCGCTCTTCCCGCTTGCGTGCCTCGCTTCGGTCTCGCCGCAGCCGCCGCTTCACAGTCTCCTCCTTGATCTCGTTCCCTGTTCCCTCTGCCGCTAGTTGCTTCGCGAAGCCGGCTTTGTTGAAGCCGACCTCCATCTGAATGAAGCGCAAGATCATTGGCTTCAGCGCCACCGGCGGGCGCCCACGTCTCTCGGGTTTTCGAACTGTGGGATCGCCAGAGCGGCTCGTTTCCGGGTCGTAGGACCGGCTTCCAGGTGGCCGGCCGCGGAGTTTGCCGGCCTTCGTCCACTTCTTCTTGGCGCGCTGCCGCTCCGTCACGCCGCGGCTCCATCGACAGGCTTCAGCGTAGCGACTGCGCTCGGCGCCAGCGGAGTGACGGCTCGACGGGCGATCTCCTCCGTCGCCTCAACGATGTATGCGGAGTAGTGGTCCTCGATCATCTGCACGCTGGTGTCGTGCAACGCCGCGACGAGTCTCACCGGCACGCCGGCGCTCAGTGCTCGTACGATTGAGCTATGTCGCAGGCACAGCATGACTGTCCCAGGAGGCGCCTCTGCGCGGGTTCGAGCCCTGTCCCAAAGGCGCAGCGCTGCTGAGGCTGTGGCCCAAGGCCCCCTATCAACCCGCTCCCAAGTAACGGGCCCGACCTGTCTATGCCGCCAATGGAGCAGGAGCGGCTCGTGACTGCGTCGGCCGGCAAGGGCGACCTGGAGCCGCTCGATCACGTCGGCTCCGACCGGCACGGCAATTGGCGTCGGGCGCTTACCGGCGCGGCCCTTGTTCGAGGGTGGCACCATGATCCGACCACGCGCGACCTGCACGTCGCCCACGGTGATCCTGGCGACCTGAGAGTGGCGAGCCCCGGTGGCTGCCATGACCAGAACGAGCCGCCCGAAATCACCGGTCTCGTCGACAGCAAAGGCCGCGTCGACAAGGCGGCGGATCTCAGCATCGGGCAGGACCTGCTTGCGCGCGCTCGACCCTGCCGAGTTCGCCTTCGTACCGGCACGGATCTCGGCGGCAAGAGTAGCTGGAAGCACGCGACGATGGTGTTCTGCGGCTGCGTTGAGCGCAGCGCGCAGGTCGTTCAGCAGCCGGTTGACGGTCGTGGGTTGCAACTCGCTCGATAGACGCTGTCGCCAAGTCCGGATGGTGCTCGCGTTGAGCTTCGCCAACTGCGTCTCGGCGAAAGCTTGATCGGAGAGGACGTGCTTTCCGAGGCGCTTCTCGGCGTCCTTCCCCGCTGTGGGGGCACGCTCTGAGCGAGTGGCGACATAGGCCCCGACGGCAGTGCGCACGGTCGGGACCTCGGCATCGTCCCCCTCCCCTTCACCGTCGAGACGACGTACCTGAGCGCGCGCCCAGTCGATGGCTGCCGTCACGGCAGCTGGGTACGAGAGGGCATCCGGATCCGAGCCAGGATCGTCAGCTTGGGCGAGGCGTTGCTCGACGCGGTTCCCATCGATCACCAGCTTGACGATCCAGGTACCCGGTCCTCGCGCTGGCTTGCGGTAGCCCAGGCTAACGCCGCCTCGGCCTCCCGAAACACCCTGCCAGCGTGGGTTCTTGGCCGACGGAAGCCGGACCCGCTTAGCGACGCTATCGAAGCTGCTAGGCTTTGCCATCGATCGGTCTCACAGAGCGTCTCACACAGACGGTGAGACCAACTATGATAGTGGGAGACGAAAAAAGCGAGTGCGCAGAGGGGAATGGGGTGTGCGCCTCTGTCCTCTTTGTCTCGTAGCGGCCCTTTCACGGCGAAAACACGGGTTCGATTCCCGTAGGGCGCGCCAATAAAATCAAGCGCTTGGCTGCATCTGGCGGCCTGCCTAGCTTCTCTTGGGAAAAATTCGCGGCGAAATGGCTCCTGCCGTGTACCCGTGGCTTGGCCTGTTCCTCATCGCCCTTGGATGCGCAGGCCGATTTCGCTGTTGCGGCCTTGCGCCCACTCTCGCAGCCTGATTTTCACCAACGGGCGGTTGCAGAGGGCCGGTGCAGGGGACGGGCCGAACGGCCTTGTCCCTCACTCTCGGCAATGCGGACGCACTTCTGCTTCCCCGCCCCCGGCTTCAGTCCCTCAGGCGGGCGATGACCGCTACCGGGCCGCCGCCATCCGGCCCCTGATGCTCAGCGCCGCCGGAGACGAAGAGGTCCGTCCGGCCGATCGCTGCGGCGGCCACGCCGCCGACCAGGGCGCGGGCGTGCCGGGTGGCGTTGATGTCGCTGTCGTCGTTCATGATGTGGCGCCGTCCCCGGATCAGGCCGTCATGGGAGGGCTCCGCTTTGGCGAGCAGGGCGATCACGCGCTCCGCCTCAGGAGGCGGCAACTGCCCCGCCTCCAGGAAGCCGAGGTCGGTGAGCACCCGCCGAATCGCGGACAGGTCGATGCCGTCGTCCATGACCCGGTGGGCGATGGCGAGCGGGCCGGTCCAGCCCTGGGCGTTGCCGAGCACGATAATCTCGTTGCGCATCAGCTCGATCCCCGCCGAGCAACTGGCGCGGCCGGAGAAGAGATCGCGTCGGGTGCCGATGGCGGAATCCGCGAGATGTTCGCGGTCGACCTCTCCTAGGGCGAGCGCGATGCCGAGCGCCGAGGCGCCGCGGGATAAGCCCATCGAGGCGTAGGTGTCGTATGTGGCGACGCCGTGGCCCCGGGCGGCCGCCTCGGCGATCCGAGCGCTCGTCAGGAGCGGGCACTTCACCTGCACGAAATGCACGTCCGCGGGATCGGTGAGCCCCGCCTCTGCCATGGCCCGGCCGACCGCCGCCGCAGTCGCCTCGACCTGCGCCATCCGGCCGATCTCCTCCGCGCGGAACTCCTGGGTGAAGGCCGTGCCGATGGCGAGCGCCTTGCCCTCCGGCACCGCGGGGCCTTCACGCCGGGCGAGGACGAGGAAGTGCGGCGACAGCCCGCCTTCGGTGCCGCCGGACATGACGAGGGCGATCCGCGCTCCGACCTCCGCCGCCGTACAGCCGAGGGCGGTGGCGAGCGCCGTCTCCAGGGCCATCACCGCGAGCTGCCGGGTGAAGTCATTCACGCAGCCGTTGCCCTCGGTCTTGCCGAAGATCGCGACGATCTCGGTCGCGTCCACCGCCCCGGAGGCGACGAGGCCCATCACCTCGGAGACGTCGGCGGGATGCTGCGCGGGCACGCGGAAGACGAGGCATTCGGGCATGGGGGAACCGGGGTGGAACAAGAAGGGGCGCCGCCCTTCCACTGGGGCGATCCCGTCGTCTGTCCGCGTCCAGCGACGACAGGGACCGGCACGATCGGGTGGCCAGCACGGGCAAGCACAGACCGGACCATCTTCGGAGAATCCCCGAGCCTTCTACTGCGCGGGAGAAGCAACGCGTTGATCGGCTCCCGACGCCGAACCAGCAGGATGGCCCAATCTGTGGTAGAAGCAGATCGTCTCTAGACCACTCCATGCCGCCGTTCCGGTAGCGACCCTGGCTGTGTCGAAACCTCGATGGTGGTAGCTCTGTCCGGCACGCCCGGGGGGCGGCATGGAACGGTTCGTTGTCGGCGCCGAGCGCGATCAGACGACGCTGTTCCCGCCTTATCTCGAAGATCGGATCGCCGAGGACAACCCTCTCCGGGTCGTCGATGCCTTTGCTGCCTCCAGGGGCACCCAAACGGAAAAGTGGCTCAGGGACCGAGGGGCGTGAGGCTACGAGTTATACCGCGTCTTCGTGGGCACTACCGGCCTCCCGTCCCAGGCGAACCATGACCTCCCGCAGCCAGCGATGGGCGGGATCGCGGTCATAGGAGGCGTGCCACAGCATGGAGATGACGATCTCCTCGGTCGGCACCGGCACGGGGCTCGTCGCCAGGCCGAGCTGGGTCGCGAAGGTCGTGGCCAGCTCGTCGGCCATCGTGGCGATCAAGGGCGCGGCCTGCACGTGAAACGGCACGGTGGCGAAGCGCGGCGTCGTCGCCGCCAGCCTCCGCGTCCGGCCCACCTTCGCGAGCGCCTTGTCCACCACCCCCGGGCCGACGCCGGTCAGGTACGTCAGGATGTGCGGGAAGCGGACGAAGTCGTCGAGCGAGAGCGGACCGCTCACGCCGAGCAGCCGGGGATTGAACAGGCTCAGGAAGCCGAAGCGATAGAGCGGCCGCACCTTATGGTGGATCTGGCCCTCGGAGATCATGCCGACGGCCATGTCGATCCTGTCGGCGTCGAGGTCCCCCAGCACGCTCCCGTAATCGAGGCCGACCAGGTGCAGGCGGATGCCGGGCGCCTCGCAGGCGAGGAACGCGAGCAGGCGCGGGATGAGACGTACCTCGACGCTGCCGGGAATGGCGAGCGTGAAGGACCGCTCGACCTGCGAGGGGACAAAGTCGTCCTCCCGGAGGACGATGCCCTGGAATTGGCGCAGGGCGGCGCGGACCGGCTCGACGAGGGCGAGCGACCGCGGTGTCGGGCGCATGCCGTCCGGCGTGCGCGTCAGGAGCTCGTCGCCGAGGAGTCTACGCAGGCGGGCAAGGCTGCTGCTCATGGCAGATTGCGTGATGCCGACCTTCGCGGCAGCGCGCGTGACGCTGCTCTCGGTCAGGAGTGCGTCCAGCGCCACGACCAAGTTCAGGTCGATGCCCGCGAGGTCACGGTGCTTGATCGTCATGGTCAGGTCCGCCGGTGGCTCGCGACCATGGTCTCGGCGACCGGAGGGACTGTCAGGAATTTCGTGTGGGGGCGGCCATAGTGGACCCGAAGGAGGTTCCCGATGGCACGACGCAAAGCACCCCGCATCCCTGACGCGATCCT
>NZ_LMPY01000011.1:0-95735 GCF_001424445.1 Methylobacterium sp. Leaf361
CGCGAGCCGCTTCTCCGCCTCCGCCCGGTCGGTCGCCGCCGTCACGGCGACGTCGTGGTCGGCGAAGTGGTCCGAGACGATGCGCTGCATGCCCGCGTCGTCCTCGACGAGGAGGATGTGGGTGGTGCCGGCGCGCGCGCTCCGACCCTGACCCCGGTCCAGACTGGATTCGATCATGGCCACCTCCGGCTTGCGGCGGCCCGCCGTCAAGGCAGGATGCAGACCTGACACCTCGGCTGTGTAAGCCCAAATTTGTCCTGCTTGGACTAGCGCCAGTGAATTATTCATAACCCTACCAACCATGTAGATCTGTCACTGACTGCTGTTTTTACTTCGCATAATCATCAAAAATATAGACTTCATCGCAATATGATTCTCTCAATTACTCAAATTCATATCTACGTTTAAACAAGGTGATTTAATTGGCAAATACTTGAGGCTGAAAATTTAGTGGCGCGTCCGAATAAATGATAAAGACACTAGATGGTTTGGAAGTTGATCAAGCATCAGAGATAATGCCATAATATATGCGCTCAAGGAGAAATTTGGCGCAAATTTGCATGCATTTGCCCTCATTCTCAGTAATGCGCAGTAGTGGAAACATCCGCCCTGCCTCATCAGCACTCACTGAGATGTCGATGAGCGTACTCGCGAGGGAGAATGTCGGTTTGCTGCAACGGGGCAATCCGTAAGCGCCGAGGAGCCTGAAGCGTAGGCATGGCGCATGGTGACGTCCGCGATGCCGTCCCAGCGATGATTACCCGGCCAGCCGTGCCACCGACCATCCCGTTTCGCCCCACTGTCTGCATCGCCGTCATCGTGTTCGCGGCCCTGCCGCGCGCAGTGCCATACTGGAGAAGACACCGTCTCGGCGGATGAGCCCGTGGATCAGGGCAGCACCGAGATGGGCGAGAATGAGAGCGAAGAGGGCGTAGGCCAACACGGTGTGGAGGCCCCGCAGCCACGCATACAGGACGGGACTCTGCGGCAGGATCGGAGGCAGCACGATCGGTCCCGCGAGCGCGACGGGGTAGCGTGCCGCCGACAGCATCGCCCAGCCGATGACGGGCATGGCCAGCATCAGGCCGTAGAGCGCGATGTGCGAGGCGTGCGCGGCGTGGCGCTGCCACGCGGGCAGATCCAACGGCAGGGGCGGCGGCGGATGGCGCCAGCGGTTGGCAAGCCTGATGGCGGCGAGCAGCAGGATTAGAATACCCAGGGGGCGGTGCAGGGCTACCAGCACATAGTAATCGGCCAGCGACGTCACCATCGCAACGCCGATGAACAGCATCGCCAGGATCAGCGCCGCCATGTTCCAGTGGAGGAGGCGCGCCGGCAGGTTGAAGCGGAGGGAACGTGTCACAGGCCGGCTCCTTGCGTTGTCATCTCGGACACGGCACTCGCGCTCTTTGCCTCGCCGGCCCGGCGGGTGAAGGAACGGGAATAGGCCGCCGAGCGGGCACTCAGCAGAGGATCGTCGGAGGGCGCGATGCCATCCGGCAGAACGAGCGGGTCGAAGTTGATATCCCGGCAGTTGCCCGCCTCTTCCGGGACGGCATTCGTTAGGGTGAGCGTGCCCGTGTCGACGGTCTCACGGCCTGCGGGCCAGGGTAGGGTCGCATCGTCGGTCGCATCACTGGGCTGCCCCAGCGTCGCGATGAGTTGCCAGCGCCGTGGGCCGTGCCGGAGTTGCGCGATCAGATCATCGAACAGGTAATTCTTGTCCGTCATTGCGGACCGCGCGGCAGTCTCCGGCGTCGCCTGCATCTCCGGCACGAAGGCCCAGCGTACCGGTGTCGCGGACCCGTCGGCGGCGACGAACCGGAAGGCGTTTAGGCCCCAGAATGTGCTGTCGGCGAAGCCCGAGGTGATCGTGCGCGCCTTGATCAGGGCGGCCGCCTTCGCACTCTTGGGGTGGTTGGCGAAGAAGGACTTCAGGCGCTCTGGGTCGGGTTTGCCGGTCGCCGGATCGGGTTTGGCGGCGAGAAGCTGCTCGTAGAAGGCTTCGGGCGTACGTACCGGGAAGACCGGGATGTTGTTCATGCCGGTACGCCACTCCTCTCCTCCAGGAAGCCGGAAGCGCAGGGCAAGGCTGCGCACGGTGGCCAGAGCATCGGCCGCGTAGGGCTGGCCGCCGGCCAGGGCCACCCGCCCCTCGACTGGTGTCACCCGATTTGCCGCGAACACGTTCGCCTTCGAGAGACGGGCACCCGCGCCGTTGGCGACGAAGCGGCCCGCTACGCACAAGCCCTTGGCGTGGTTGCGCCGGAAACCGGGATGCGGACCGTTCACCTGCTCGAAGCGGTCGATCACGTGCGCCGGCGTCAGGGTGGCCGGCGACAGCCAGCCGCCGGCATAGGCGAAGGCGCCCACGCTTCCAGCCAGCACCGCGCCGATAGTGGAGAGCCGGAGAAGCAGGGCACGAGTCGTCGTTCCGGGGGGCGCCCCGGTCAGATCGTTCAGCAAGGTCATGATGGGCCTCAGGTGTTCGTCGCGCTCGTGCGGCGAATCTCGTTGGCGAGGGGGTGCAGCGTGGCCGGGTCGGCCCTGCCGACGAGGCTGTAGCCGAGGCCGTCTTGGGCCCAGGCGTAGCCGATGGCCGTGTCGGACCTATGCTCGCGCATCGGCGCGTCGCCAGGCTCGGCCATTGGACGCATCAACATGACGAGACGCGTGCCGCGCTGGTCGTCGTACATCAGCAGGCCCGCAGGGCCATGCGGCGTCGCGACGAGGCGCCCCCCCATCAGTTGGTACCCGGCGGAGCTCAGGTCGGGCACGCCCACCTTGCGGTCGAGGCGAGTGGTGAACCAGCGGGCGAGTTCGTCACGATCGCTGGCGGCCAACTCGACCGGCCGCAGGCGGTCCGGCGCATAGACCGCGAAGTTCGCGCTGGCCTCCTGCGCCAGGGCATCGACGCCGGAGGGGATAGGCGCGAATGCGCCGCGCAGCCCCCAGCCACCGAGACCGCCAAGGATCAGGAGCATTGCGGCGGCGCCGGCCTGCCAAGCGGGTATCTGGGGACGCCGCCGCGCCTCCACGAGGTGCACGAGGTTAAGTTGCGCCGGGACCGGCTCGGTCATCACAGGTGCGAAGGCGGCACGCAAATCGCGGCCCAGGTCGCGCAGGCGCTCGACCCGCGTGCGAACTTCGGGGTTGGCGGTGAGATAGGACTCGACTTCGGCGCGACGGACGGGGTCGAGCCGCTCGTCGACGAGCGCCTGGAGATCGTCCTCATTGATCGGGCGCATGGTCATTTCACCCTCCTGAGCAGCGGGCGCTTGGCAGGAGCGGAGCCGCTCTCGCCGTCCATGAGCTGGATCATTCGGTCGCGGGCACGCGAAAGTCTCGACATTACGGTGCCCACCGGGATGGATAGCACTTGCGCAGTCTCGGCGTAGGAGAGACCCTCGACCGTCACGAGCAGGAGCACGCCGCGCTGCTCCTCGGGCAGCGTGTCGAGGGCGACCATCAAGTCGCGGTGGCGCAGGCCGTCGTCTTGGTTCGGGGCGACCGACAGGCTTGCCTCCGACACGTCCTCAACGGGCATGTGCACCCCGCGGCGGGCGCGCTGGCGCATCTGGCTCATCGCGAGGTTGTGCAGGATCGCGTAGAGCCACGTGCGGGCGTCTCCGTCCGGCCGTCGCTGATGCCAACGGCCGACGGCACGCTCCAGGCAATCCTGAACTAGATCGTCGGCATCGGACGGGTTGCGCAGGAGCGCACTGGCATAGCGGCGCAGGGCTGGGATCAGCGGCTCGACGAGGCGCATCATGTCGCTCACGATGGGCCTCCTGACATGCGGGCATCTCCTTCGCTGAGAAGCCGTCCCATGAGGACGAAATTCTGCATTGCACGGACAAGGACGCCAGTTCGCGCGGCTTATTCCACGGGCCGCAAAAAATTCTTGCGGCACCGCCGCGCCGGCATCGACCGACGCCAATCGGACTGTCTGAGCGTGGAATAGAACACGACCGATGGCGTCTGTCGGGGATCGGCCCCTGTGGCCCTTCAATGGATTGGCAAGCTCGATGCCACGTCACGGGCGGGAAAGTGTTCCAGACTATGTCTTGGACAAGTGCAGCAGCGCGAGCTGCTTTGGATCCCAATTGCTTTGTGGCTTCGCACTGTATGCCGCGGCGGTGTTCGCTCTACTCCTGATCTGAAGGCTTAAGCAGCTTTGATGATCATGTCCGCTTCCGGCCTCTGTGTATACAAAATGGGACGACCGGGATGGGCGCACTGCGGAACGTCCGGGTTGCAAAGTTGCGTTGCGGCCTGGAGAGGGTCCGCCGCTGATAGCGGCGTGACGAGCAGCAGCCGAGCCTCAAAAATTATCGTGCCACCTCAATGGCATAGGTGTTCGCATTTATGTTCAAGCTGGCGCGCCATTCAAATCACGTGCTTAGCGGATGCCGGGGCAATGCCCTTTCCCGCTGACGACTGTCGGACGACCAACCCACGCAGTCTCTGAACTCGCGACGAGAGCGTGTTTGGTCCCGGCTTTTGGTGGAGCGGGTCGAGCCTGAAGTGCTCTGATTCTGCGGCCCAGGCTTTGCTGATAGCCTCGTAACTCGACCGACAGCACGGTCGAATGCCGCTCCTTCGGCCCAGTACGCTGATCGAGGACGGACGTGCGCGTCTTCCACTTCGCCACGGCTTTCAGGTTGATGCCGTATCGCTCGGCCAGCGTTCGATCTGGCGCAGCTTCAGCACCACCTGCTCCCCGCTCGTCTTCTGACCTCGCCGCATGTCCGACGCCTTCGGTCCTGGCTGATCCTCTCAATCAGCCCGGTCCAAAGCCAGCCGGTCAGGTCAGATTCGGAGCGACGCGCTTGGTGTGCCGTCCGCGATGAGAACAGGTCGCGGGCGCGAGCCTCGCCGCCCTCACGGATTCGTCGGCGCGGCGTCCGAGGCTACGCGTACACGCGAAAGTAATCGACGCGCATATGGGTGAGCTTCTGCGCTTCGGTCAGTTGAGGGGCCGGGACATCCGTCCGCAACGCCAATGTGAGGAGCGGCCAGAAGACGTCGCCGGCTTGTTCCATCTCCGACGCGCGGGTGAGTGTCCAGATATTGAGCTGGTTCGTTTTAGGATTGATGATTGGCTTGCGCTCAAAATAAGGAATGCATTGACCGTCCTGGATCAGCACGCCGTACCGGCAGTACTGTTCGGTCATATCGACGGGCGTGGGAACGCCGGTGCCTTCGTTGTGCTCGCCGGGCTGCCCCCATTCGTGCAGGTACGCGCCGTAGAGCTTCGGCTCGAAACCCTTATGCTCGACGATATCGACCTCTATGCTCCGTTTGGCATTGGTGATGCCATCCCGGTTGAGAAGCCAGAAGGCCGGCCACGTGAGCGGATGCCGCGGAAATCTCATCCGCGCTTCGAGATAGCCTTGGCGCCAGCCGACCGATACGACACCGCTGCGGCTGCCGGTCTGCAAATTTCCGGAAATCCACTGATAGTCGGATGTGTTGTTTCCATAGTAATTCACGACGCTCATCTTGCGTCCGATGTATTTCGCGGAAATCTGGAGGGCCGTGCCGCCCGTGGCCTCCGCATCCGCGACGATCTCGTAGGGTTTGAAGCCTTCCGCCCCGGCAAGGGGAGCGAAGGCGGAACGGCCGTAGAAACCGGACGGCCCTGTCGTGGCCTTCGGTCCGCCATTCCAGATCCGTCCGTTGATCTCCGCGAAGGGCTCATCGAAGACGAGCGTGCGGCCCTGCGTCGGATCCACGGAGGCGTCGATCGCCGCGCTCGAGCGGCTGGTCGGCAGCAGGGATGCGGCCGCGCAGATCGGTAGATCCCGGAAGCACGATTTCAGCAGATCGCGGCGTACCCAGCGAGGTTTCGTCATGGCTCAGGCTCCGAGTTCCGGCGTGGCAAGTGAGAGAGAACTTCGCGGCACAAACCTCCCTTTCGCGGCGACGCCATGATCTGGGACGTGCCGGTGCCCGGCGGCGCGCCGCTGTGGTGAGGCTGACGGCTTTCAGGACCGGTTTCGCTCCCGTGTTTCCGCTCGCAGGATGTCCAGCGCCATGGCGCGGGCCCTGGCCATTCCGTAGCGGTGTCGATACCCGGCCTGCCGCAGACGATCGTTGGGGAACCGCATCCTCCAGAGAGGATTGCGCAAGGGCAGCGTCCGGTTGCGCAGGAAATCGTGGAGCCAGTCGACGAGGGCCGGCATCGGGATGACCCGAAAGCGGGGATCGCGGCTTATCGCGAACGCCCGCCGCATGAAGTCGCCGATCCGCGCATCGCGCGTCTCGTGATCGGAGAGATTGAAGACCTGGACCTCGCCCGCCGGCCAAGCCCCGGTCAGGGACCGCGTCATCGTCCAGATCGCCGCGTCCGTGACGTCCCGGACGTAGACGTGATGGGAGGGCCGATGCGCTGCGAAGAGGCGCTTCGAGAGGCTCCAGTCGCGCAAGCCGATGAGATTATGGAGATCGACGACCACCGTCGGGCGCAGGATCACGTAGGGAAGGGTCGAGGCGATCCGCCTGATGGCCTCTTCGCCGGCGAGCTTCGTTCGACCGTAGGCGCGAACGTAGTCCAGGGCCCAGTATTCGGATTTGACGTCGACGCTGCTGGTGAGAACCGGCGCCGTCTCCGTCATGGTGCGCGCGCGGCCGCTGCCATACACGGAGACGGTGCTCATGTAGCAGAAGGCCCGGACGCCGTCCCGCTCGGCGGCTTCGGCCAGTCGCCGCGTCGCCTCGACATTGATGGCCTGCATCCGATCCTGCTTCCCGAGCTCGGCGGCGAGATGCATGACGGCCGCGCAGCCGTCGACGAGGCCGGCGTAATCCTGATCCGCCGTGAAGTCGAAGGTCCGCCACTCGACCCGACCCGTGCGCGGCTGCGCCTCGGTCAGGGGCTGGGACGTGACGGCCCTGACCGCGTAGCCGCGTTCCTGCAGGTCCTCCACCAGGATGCGGCCGATCCGCCCCGTCGCCCCCGTCACGAGGACGCGGAGATCGCCCGGGACGGGCGGAGACGTTCGGAGGTCGGGGACCACGGTGTCGCGCTGCTCCCGGACCTTCAGCAGGTCGGCGAGGCGGATCGCCAGAGCGACGATCATCTGCGTGGGATTGCAGTGGCCTCCTGTCGGGAACACCGAACTTCCCGTGACGAACAGGCCGTCGATCCCGTGAACCTGGCCGCGCGCATCGACGACGCCCCTGGTAGCATCGTCGGACATGCGGGTGGTGCCGGTCGGGTGGGCGACATCGACGAAGCTGAGCGGGATCGGCGCCTCTTCGCGCACCCAGTCTGCCAGCTCGGGCACGGGCAGGCCCAGGCGGGCGAACTCGGAGACGACGAGCCGCGCCGTCTCGCGCATCGTGCGGCCTTCATCTTCGTGACTGCGCCAGTCGATCAGGGGCAGCCGGCTGCCCAGGTGATCCCGCTGATCGGACAGCATGACCCGGCTCTCGGGATCCGGCCGCTGCTCGACCATGCATTCGAGGCTCAGCTCGGAGAGCTTCCGCGGAAAGCCGTTGCGCGCGATGAAATGGTCCCGGCAGCCGCGCAGGAGCAGCGGCAGGTTCGACGTCAGCGTCAGGATGTCCTTCGCCCGCGGCTTGCCGACCAGAATCCTCCGGATCGCGTCGCCCGGGTCGTCGGGGGCGAGCGTCTCCCCGAGCCAGACCGCGCTGTTCAGGAGCTGACGGCTTCGCTGGACGTCCGGGCTCAAGCGGAGCCCGCCCCGGAACAGCCGATCCTCGATGGTGTAGCGGCCGAACCGCCGCTGCAGCGCGCGCGATCGGTGAGGGTCGAAATGCGCGACCGGCCCGCGCAGATGATCCATCAGGTAGCGACCCACGCGGTCGAACCTGTTGCCGAGGCCGCCCGGGACCTGATGATCGGAGGCGAGGAGGAGCCGCGCATTCTCGATCCCGCCGGCACACAGGACGACATGGCGGGCCGGCAGCTTGACGATCGCGCCGTCGGGCGCCGCGACTTGGACGCCCTGTACCCTGTCGCCCGTCCCGTTCACGTCGATCGCGACGACGGTCGCGCCGCTGATCAACGTGACGTTCGGGCCCAACTTCTCGTCCAGTTTCCGCCCGAAGCGCGTGTACTCGAACGGATAGGATTCGGCGTCGTCGCGGCTGAACTGCCAGAAGAAGGGCAGGAGCATCCGAGGATCCGGCTCGGACCAGCCTGGCTGCGAACCGAACAGGTCCCAGAAGCGCGCGTCGCTGAAATGGTTGCCGTAGGCGAGCCCGAGATACTTGGCCGTCCGCTCGAGATAAGGATCGAGTGCGTCGCGCTGGAACGGCCACCCACTCTCCGGGACCCAGGCACGCTGCTCGAAGTCGATCGTGTCGAAAGGGGCGCACCGGCCGCCCCACGTGTGCGAGCTACCACCCACGATCCGGTTCCGGACGGCCCACTGGGTCGCGCGCGGCCGGCCGACAATCACGATGGCGTCCAGCGCGTCCGCGCTCTCCATCCGGTCGAGGCCGCCGCTCTCCAGCAGCACGACCCTCAGGCCGCCGCCGGACAGCTCGCGCGCCAAGGTGCTCCCGGCCGGGCCCGTCCCGACAATGCAGACATCGCAAGCCGCATCCAGAAGACCCTCGATTTCACGTGCGGCACGCAGTTGGATCACGGTGGGCGGCTCCCGGGCTCATTCCATCGAGACTACCGTCGCGCACTTATTGCTGAAGCGCGGACGTGGACGATCGACGCGTTGAGGAGGCATGAATATGCTCAGTGTCCACTTGCCATGACGCCGGATCGTCAGTGATTCTTCGGGCACGACGCGGATATGGACCAGCGATAGATCCGTCGACGAGCGGGCGCGACGGTTGCGCGCGGTCGTGAGGACGGCGATCCATGACGCTCCGCGGCGCGGTCCGGACGTTGTCGGCCGGTGGTGCGGCTCTCCCGTGCGACGCGCGCCTATCGCCCCGTACCGGCCGGCCGGCGCATCGCGGCTGCGAACCCTGACGCGCTCGGCGGGCCGCCGCGTCGATGCTGCTTCCGCGGCGCGCGCGACGACTTAGAGCCATGCCCGATCGCGTTGCAATCGGGCATGGCTCTAAACCTTTGTCTTGACGCGCTCTCTCACGCCGAACCGGTATCCACTTCGGCGGAGTGCGCTCTAGGGTCGAGGTGGAGGATGGGCCGGGCCGCTGCGCGACCGGGGGCTGGCCGAGGTTCAGCATGCCGATTGCCGGATCGCGTCGGCGTGAATGTGCACGATCCTCTCGGCACTGTACTGGTCGATGTGAAGCTTCCTGAATTCCGAAAACGATCTCTCCAGGATTATATTGTCGCAGTAATACTCCATGGATTCTATGAGCGCCTCCTCGTCGTCGGGTGGGATCAGGCGCCCGAGACGTCGGTCGACCAGGATGTCGCTGGGGCCGAATTCGCAGTCGGTGGATATGACGGGCAGTCCGCACCGGAGGGCTTCGCAGATCGCCAGCGACCAGCCCTCCCATCGAGACGTCGCGACGAAGACATCACTCGCGAAGAGCGCCCGTTGCGGGTTGTCCGGGTAGTGGACGAGCCGGACGACCTCGGACAGGCCGAGCGCCTGAATCTGGTCCGCCAGCGCCGCTTTGTCGGATCCGTGGCCGACCAAGTTGAGCCGCACGTTCCTGCGCCGCTCGTACAATCGCGCGAACGCGCGCACCAGAAGGTCCTGACCCTTCTGGAAGGCGTAGCGTCCGACATTCACGAAGGTGATGACGGCGGGGTCGGGCCGGATGTCGGCGTCCGACGCTTCGAAGTGCCTGACCGGGTTGGGAACCCAGTACATCGGCCGTCTGCAGTTGAAATCGGCCTCGAACGCCCGGAGCTGCCGCGGCGACGTGCCGAAAACGGAAGCGATCCGCGGGAGGATGTAATGCTTCAGGAGGAAGAACTTGACCTTCGATTTCAGGCTGGCGGATTCGCGCCGCGGGTTGCCGTGCAGGTGCATCGTGATCCGCTGCGGGATGCCCAACCGGGCGAGCCAGAAGATGACGGTCGGCTCGATCTGCGGGACGATGACCAGATCGTAGCGGCCTCCTTTGCTGACATCCCTGAAGATCCGCAGGAGGTGCAGGCGCGATGTGACCGGCCGGAAGACGCTTCTGTAAGGCCGCGGTTCCGCCGGGTAGTTCGCGTGCTGCGTGACTCGCAGCACGTCGACGGCGAACTCGGTGCCGCACTTCTGCGCGAGTTCCCCGCCGATCGTGTCGACCACTCGCTCGATGCCGGCGAAGACGGAAGACCCCGGCTGTAGATAAAGGATCTGGACCTTCTCACGATCTCCGGCCGCCATCCCAACCAACTCCTTCCGTTCAGAGCTCCGGCGATCCGGGCGCGGGCCCGTCGACGATGCCGGAGTCCGACTCACGCGCGATTGAGAACGGCGCCGATCACGTTCGCGCCGGCACCGATCAGGCCGTTCACCGCGTCCGACAGCTCGTCGACGGTCGTCCGCCCGGCCTCGGCGACGATCACCACGACATCCGCTCGACGGGCCGCGACCCGGGACTCGGCCGAGACGGAGAGCGGCGGCAGGTCGAGGATGACGTAGCCCCCCCGGCGCATCTGGTCGATGACGCTCTGGAAGACCGAGGAGCTGAGGGAGATGCCGGTGCCGACCGCCGTGTACGGCGACCGCGACGGCAGGACCGAGACGCCCCCGAAATCCACGAACTTGGCGAGGGCCAGATGGCTCGGATTGATGATCAGGTCGGCGAGACTCGCGCCGACCCCGGCCTTGGAGTCCGGGGTCAGGAAGAAGGTTCCGGCGCCGTGGATATTCGTGTCGATCAGCCGGGCGGTTCGGCCACCTTCCTGCAGCAGGCGCGCCAAGCTCAGGCCGATCAGGGTCGTGCCGGTGCGCGGGGTGCAGCCGACCAGGGCGATGACACAGTCGGAATCGTGGCCGCGCGCGGAGAGGGCCAGCTGGATCGACGTCCGAAGGTCTCGGACGCCCGTGGAGAATTTGACGTTGAGGAACCACGGCGCGTTGACGTTGCGCAGATCCACGGTCTCGCGGCGCCCCTCGGCCGTCTTGCGCAGGACCTCGGGCATCACGGCGAGGCAGGGGATGCCGGCCCTCTGGACGAGATCCTGCGGCGTCCGGATCCGGCGGTCGAAGGCCTGCAGCAGCGCCACGGCCAGGAAGCCGCCGACGAGGCCGATCATCGCGCCGAGGCCGAGGATCAGGGTCTTCCGCGGGGCCGAGGGTTTGAGGGGCTGCAGCGCCGCGCCGATCACCCGCGCGTCGGCATCGGGCGTCGGCGCGTCCGGCAGCGTGCCCTCGGTGACGGCCGCCGCGGCGGACCGCGCCTGGGAGGCGAGGGCATTGACGCGACCCTGGAGGAACTCGGCACCGTTCTTGGCCGCATCGGCCTTGGCAGCGATGGATTGCAGGAGATAGGCCGAGACGGCCGCGTTCGCGACGCGCCGCGCCAGGTTCGGGTCTCTGGACGTGTACGAGACCTCGACAACGTACGACTGTCCGACCCGCCTGACGGTAAATCGCTCGGCGAAGTTCTCGAACTTCCTCTGCTGCAGGATGGCTGCCGTCGACGGCGGGGCGGTCCGCAGCCCCGACAATTCGGACGCGCCCGGGCCCGGCTCCTTCGGGCTCTCGGCTTCCGGAGGACCGAATTCCGGATTGTTCGCCAGCTGGAGACTGTTGAACACGTTCGCCAGCAGCCGTTCCGAGCGGAGGACCTGGAGCTCACTCTCGGCCCGGCCCACATCGAGGCTCGGCATCAGGGCGCCATCGGAGGAGCCCGAGCCCACCGGGCGCCGCGGCTCGAGCAGCAGCACAGCGGTCGCCGTGTAGAAGGGGGTCGCGGTCACCGTGTAGAGCGCCGCGCAGCCGATGCAGAAGACCACCCAGACGGCCACCGCCAGTTTGTGCCGGCGGGCCGCCTTGAGGGCCGCCGAGATGACGGCCAGCGGGCCGTCCTGCACGCCGATGGAGGTCGTCTCCGGAGAATGGGAGACCGATTGGGACTGGTCCGGCGGGATCCGGTTGGTGTTGTGGATGTTCATCTCACACTTTCCGTCGGATCTTCAGGGCCCGCTCGGGCTCCAGCCGTCCCAGGAGCACGTCCGCGGCGCCGCGCAGATTGCCGCGCAGCCGGCCGCGCCGGTCGATGAACGGCTCGGGGGCCGCGAAGCGCGTCACGTTGCTGAGAACGTTGCGGGTAATCTGGCCGAAGACTTGAGACAGGGTCATCGTGCCCTTGCGCAGCATGTATAGCGGGTTGACAATCTGCGAGTAGCCGAGCCGATCGCCGGAGATCCGGCCGCCTTTCACGCCCATATGGACGCCGCGGGCCTCCATGCATTTGACGAGCCGGCCGCCTCGGGCCGCCAGGGCCGCGCCGAAATCGCGGTCCTCGAGCCAGCCGTACAGGACGAGCCGCTCGTCGAAGCGCAGCGTGCCGATGGCCGAGCGACGGAACGCCATGTTGCAGCCGTACGGGCTGAAGGCCTCGATGGGCGCCGCCGGCTCGACCGGAGCCAGCGCGGCGAGCATCCGGTCGACCTCGGTGAAGCGCAGTCCGGGCCCCTTGATGCCGTCCGCGACGACGTCGCCCGTCAGGCCGACGATGTCCGGCTCGTCTTCGAAGCGCTGCGCGGCTGCCGCGAGCCAGCCGGCCTCGGGGACGAAGTCATCGTCGAAGAAGACCACGATATCGATCGCCTCGGGCAGCGCGGCGAGGGCGGCATTTCTCTGAGTGGCGAGGCCGGGACGCCCCGTGACCACCGTCACGCCGGGCCACGCGGCCGCCTCGCCGGCATCGTCCGGGGTGACGCAGGAGATCAGGATGGCGGCGGGCTTCAGGGTCTGCCGATCCAGGATCCGCCGCAGCGTGCCGGTCACCACCTCGGGACGGCCCAGCGTCGCGATGGCGACAGCGATGCTGGGCGGAGATGGCGGTGCCGCGGATCGCGCGGCAGGGCGCGCGGCGGGGCGCGCGGTCGGCCGCACCTTCGGCGCCCGCATGAGATCGAGGTAGCCCTGCGCCGAAGCCTCCCACGAGAAGAGGGCGGCCTGATCGCGACCGCGGCCGATCAGGTCCGATCGCAGGTCCGGGCTCGCGGCCAGGGCGCGGATCTGGTCGAGCCAGCGTTCCGGCCGGTCCGGCGGAGCGAGCAGGGCCGCCGACCCGCAGATCTCCGGCAAACTCGCGCGGTCGGTCGAGACGACGGGGCAGCCGCGTGCCATCGCCTCCAGCGCCGGAAGCCCGAACCCCTCCGTGAGGGAGGGGAAGGCCAGGCACAGGGCGCGCTCCATCAGGTAGGCGAGGTCGTGGTCGGTGACGAAGCCGAGGTGGCGGACATTCTCGCCGCGCCGCAGGTCCTCGGCGGCGTAGATGGTCGCCTGGCCGCCCGCCACTACGAGGTCGAGCCCGAGTGCGCCCAAGGCGGGCGCCAGTTTGAGCAGCAGATCGAGGTTCTTGTGGCGGGCGCGGGACCCGAGGGCCAGCACGAAGGGGCGCTCCAGGCCGTCGGCGTCCCGGTCCAGGGCCGCCGGCGCCCGGACGGCCTGTCGCGGATCCCAGGCGTGCACGTGCTCGTGCCCGTTCGGGAGCACGACGATGTCGGAGGCTTTCACCGAGAGATGGTTGGCGATCTGTCCGGCCGAGAAGCTCGAGACGGTGGCGATCCGCGCGGCACGGCGCGCCAGAAGCGGCTGGAGCGTCCTGTAGAAGGTCCGGAACGACGCGCTGTAGCTCTCCGGCGCGTTGAACACGTTCGCGTCGTGGATGCAGACGACCTGATCGGCCTTCAGCGCGGGGGCGGTGTTGCAGAGGTTGAGCAATCGGCCGGGCCAGGCGCGCGGCAGGACGAATTGCTCCCAGGCATGCCCACCCGCCGGTCCGACGGTGCGGAGCGGCGTGCCTGCGAGACGGGGATCCTCCGCGTCCGGCACGGACAGCAAGAGGGCGCTCTCGCCACGAGCGGTCAGGGCTGCGCTCAGCGCCCGGGTGACGTTCATCGCGTAGCGCTGAACCCCGGTCATCGGCTGGGTGAGGAACCGACCGTTGATTCCGAACGATCCGACTGCCGTCATGCTGTCGCTCTACTCCTGTCGGAGCCCCGATTCGCGGATCGAATACGAGAACAAGAGTGTTCCACCTTTCGCGTGAGCGGCGCGGTCGGACCCGCGATCCCAGGAGCCGGGATCGCGCATGACCCCGCGCGTGCGCAGAATTCGCGTACGTAATAGAGGCAAAAATCCGGGACGCTAATTATTTTATAGGCAGCATTCTGATTCTCGACAGGAAAATCCAAGTGCAGTAGCCGAGGCCCGAACGCTGCATTCGACGACACGGAGAGACCTCAGTTCGCGCCAGAGGCCTGCCGGCGCCACAGGGGCGGCTCCGCGCGCGCCTCGGGCGCGGGCTCGCGGCGGCGGACGAGACGGGACGTGGCCTCCCTTCGAAGGGCGCGACCGGCGTAGACGGCCTCGATCACGGGAAGCAGGAACCGGCCGGCCCGCGGGAAGAAGCGGAGAAGCGCGCCCTCGCGCCAGAGACTGTCGCGGATCTGCTGCGCGGGTCGGGCCGGCCGCGGTGTGGCGTACTGGGCGCTCAGCTCGACGCGTCCGAAATCGCGGGATCTGCCGCCGAGACTCAAGGTCGAGACGGTCCGGTCATCCGGCCAGATGATTGCCTTCTTCAGGGCCGCCCACGCCCGCGCCGCGTCGTCCGGGATCGCCGCGACGCTCTCGGAGCGAAGATCGTCGATGTGGGCCAGAACGCCGGTGAAGAGGTCCGGCCGCGTCGATGCGATCCGCGCCTCCCAGCCGTCGTCCTGAAGATTGGCCCGCGGCGGCGATCCCGGGACGGCCTGGGCGAAGGTGCGGACGCTCGGCAGGTCCGGTTCCAGGCAGGCCTCGATCAGGTGCCAGAAGCGCAGCACCGACGTGCGCGCGTCCCAGGGCTTGTACCAGTCGCTCTCGACACTCAGGCCGAACGTGCGGCGGAAATGCGGTGTGGCGAGGCGCTTGTAGTTGCAGCGGGCGAGCTGGAGCCCTGACCACGTCCGCTCCGGCAGGCCCTCCTGAAGCATGCGGACCGTGCTGCCGTAGAGCCCGGTATCGACCAGCACGCAGTGGCGCGCCGGGCCGGCGCAGGCCTCGAGATGCGTGCGGAAACGGGCATCCTGTTGGGCGACCGCGGCGTGAAGGCGGGCCACGCCGGGCTGGTTGCCGGACAGCAGCGCGGTGAAAGCCCCCTCCTCGAAGGGCTCATCCCAGGACGCCGGAAGGGCCAGATCGTCGCGTTGCGCCAGCGCCGCCGCGATCTCCGCCATCGACCGGCCGCTGAACTCCCGACCGAGTTCGGAGAGCATGCCAGGGCTCGGCGGATCGAAGGCGGTGCGGGCGGCCACGAGGCGCGAGACCATCAGGGCCGCGCGCGGGAGGTTCTGTGGCAGGCCGGTTCGCTGGAGGAAGCGCTCGTAGACGAGTTGCAGGCGCAGGCCACCCCGGGCGCAGAACAGGAGGACGGTCCTGTCCGGCGCGAGGAAGCGTTCCGCGAGCCAGAGGCGTAGGCAGAACTCGGCGAGGATCGGGCCCAGCACGCGCTGGCCGAACGCGACCGCGTCGTCGCCCGCGTCGTCGCCCGCGGGGCCGCGTGCGGCGTCGGTCGCGCTCACGGCCCGATCCTCCTGGCCCCGCTGCGGGCGGCACCGATCCAGTGCCGGTGCATCACGCGAGCGCGGACGGCATCGAGGCGGCGACGCAGCACCACGTGGCGCGGCCGGAGCAGTTGTGCCGTCCTCAGGCCCGCGGCGGCGGCCATCGTCACGTCCGCCAGCGTGTCATCGCCGAGGTGGAGGATCTCGGCGGGGGGCACTTTCTCGCTCCGGAGAACGACATCGAAGAGCGCCCGTGTCCGCTTGGTCGCGTCGTGGTCGGCACTGGTGTAGATGCGCGCAATGGGATGGTCGGGAGCCAGCGCGTTCAGCAGCTGCGCGATAGTCTCGCCGCGGTGGTACGTATCGCTCACCGCGATGATCCTCCCCCCGGCCCGTGCCCGGCCCCTCAGCCACGTCATCAGCCGGGTATTCGCGCGCAACTGGGCGCGTTCGACCGTGATCTCGGCCCGATACAGGATATCCGCGGCCCGATCATCGAGGCCGAGGACGCGCGTCATGGCCGCGAGCATGTCGGCGAAGCGCACGTCGCCCGAGGGATTGGCCAAGTCGAGCGCCCGGTAGGCCGCTCGCTGCACCTCCAGGCGCGCGGCGTAGATCGCGCCCGGACGGCGCACCACGCCGTGCTCCGCCGCGAGCAGCTGCGACGCGACGGCCGCGATCTCGTGGAAGCGGCAGCGCTCGGACCGGTGATCGCGCAGGAGCAGCGTGTCGAAAACGTCGCAGGATACGATACGGGCTGCCGTCTCGGGTAGGTGCATGATGACTAGATCTCTCCCGATCGATGGCGATCGAACCTGATGTCTGCCCGCCGGGCCGCGTCCGGCGGATCCCTTCTGCAATGACGGTGCCGTGACGGCACCACGCTGCGCGCGATGTCCATCCTCCAACGAGTATAGCAACAATCTGTCCCGTCCGACATCAATGAAGGCGCGCTGCTACGGCCATAAGAATTGACGAGGCGACCGCGCACCCCCCGAAAAGGCGGGTTGATCGGCCCGACCGAGGGGGAATTTCCGGGAAGGGGGCCTTAGTGGAGCTTGGGGGCGCCCAACAAGACCGCCGTTCGGAGTAGGTCCGGGGGATCAAAGGTACGACCGCCCGCGCTGGGAGGGCGGCCGGCGCCGTCGGCCGCGACGGATCGACCGACAGGCTCGTCTTGCCTGGATGTCACCTCGATCTCGCGCCTCATCCGGGGTTCAACACGTTCCTGGAAGCCCGGCTCGGGCCGGAAAGGGATGGACCTCGATCGATTCTCGATCACGGAGAATTGACTATTGTCATCGAGACAACGTGAAATGCTGAGCTCGTCAGCGATAAGTCCGGCAATTAGACTTTGGTTGTGGCTGCGTCTTCATGTATCGATTGTGGATCTCGGCGGGATGCCGTGCTAGCCAACATCCTGTTGAGCGCTCGAGACAGTGAGAGACGGGAGCGCGGAGCGACGAGCGAGAAAGACGTCTGTCGTGGTCAAGGATCCTAAGCTCGCAGTCATTATTACCTGTTTCAACTACGAAAGTTTTGTCGATAAAGCGATTCAGAGTGTCGTCGACCAGCACAACGACTCTTGTGAGATCGTCGTGATAGACGATGGATCGACGGATGACTCATGGTCGATTATCCAGCGGTCCGGCGTCGCGGCATTCCGGATCCCGAACGGCGGTCAGAGGGCGGCCTGCCTGTATGGATTGGCCAAGACTTCTGCCCCGTTTCTGCTCTTTCTCGACGCGGACGACGAGCTTCTGCCGGGTGCTCTCGACCGTATTCTCGCGGAACTAGATCCGACTGTCGCCAAACTTCAGTTCTGTCTGAGATGCGTCGACTCGACGGGGGCGATCCTGGCGGACCCATACCCCGCTCTCGGCGCGTTCCGCGGGCAGGACAGGACTGTCGGCGACATCCTGCGCTCAGGCGTCTACCAGACGCCGCCCACGTCCGGGAATGTCTTCCGCCGCGATGTCTGCGATCTGCTCCATCAATGCGCGTACGACCAAGCTGTCGATGGCGTGATCCTGTTGGCTGCCCCGTTCATGGGCGAGATCGTCAGCCTTTCCGAAAGTCTCGGGCTCTACCGTGTCCATGGCCGCAATGACTCCGGTCTGGGCCGCGTCCCGCAGGCGGCCACCGTCGAGCGGGATCTCCAGCGTTTCCAGTCACGTCTGAGGCATCTGCGCGGTCTTCTTCACGACTGGCGTCCCGGGATCTCCCTCGTCGAGCCAGAGCAGACATACTATTTTCAGTTCCTCGAGTTCTGCATGGCGATCCTCCGGGGTGTCCGGTACGGTGGCAGGCCGTTCCTGGGCCTGATCAGATCTGTCCTGATCGAGCCGCGTTCCCTGAAGTGGAAAATGGCGAATGCGCTCTTCGTAGTCGCGACGTTTCTCGCGCCCGTTCGCTGTGCGCAGGCATTGCTCGCCTTCCGCTTCTCGCCCAAGCGCCGGCCGATCCGACAGATCCTGCGCGCCACGATCGGTGCGGGGCATTGTTGAAAATCAGTAGTGCGCCGGATTTTTCTGTTGCGCCCGGTCGCGCTTTTACACCTAGATGGCTCCGGAATATGTGGCGGCTCTCCTGTTCGGCCAGGGTCGTATCTCCCGCCTAATCGGCGCCGCGGCTTGCATGGAGTCCAGCGCAGGCCGGGGCTCGGATCCGACACGAGCGCTCGTAAGTCATGCGTATTCTCCATCTGCTGAATCACACGCGCCGACTGAACGGCCATGTCCACGCGGCCGTCGATCTCGCGTGCCAACAGGCGCAGGCCGGACACCGGGTCGCGATTGCCAGTCAGGGTGGGGATTTCGATACGCTGCTCCGGTCCAACGGCGTCGAGTCGATCTTCGCGAGCCACGCGCGCACGCCGGCCCGGATCCTGACGTCGTTCCTCGGATGTGGCGGTGTGCTCCGGCGTTGGCGTCCCGATGTCGTCCACGCCCATATGATGACCAGCGCCGTGCTGGCTTGGCCGACCTGCAAGCTGCTGCGCGTTCCCCTCGTGACGACCGTCCACAATGAGTTCGAGAAGGGGGCCGTCCTCATGGGCCTTGGGACCAGGGTCATCGCTGTGAGCGGCGCGGTCGCCTCGTCGATGCGGAAGCGCGGCATCGCGGCTTCCCGCATCGACGTCGTGCTCAACGGGACCATCGGCTCAGCCCGCATGCGCGGTCGGTCCGAGGAACCGCAGGCTCTGGATCATCCCGCCATCGTCTTCGTCGGAGGCCTGCATCCCCGGAAGGGATTGCCCGATCTGCTGCAGGCCTTCGACAAGGCGTTCCCCCACAATCGCGCCATGCGGCTCTACGTCGTCGGCGGCGGTCCTCACCGGGACGCCTACGAGCAGACCGCGCGCACGCTGGCCTGCGCGGATGCCATTACCTTCGCCGGGCCGCGGGACGATCCGTACCGCTGGATGCTGGGCGCCGACATCTTCGTGCTCCCGTCCCACGCCGATCCGGCACCGCTCGTGCTCTCCGAAGCCCGGGAGGCGGGCTGCGCGATCGTCGGCACCGACGTCGACGGGATTCCCGAGCTGCTCGACGGGGGAAGGGCGGGCATTCTGGTCCCGGCAAACGATCCGGACAAGCTTGCGCAGGCGCTGATCACGCTCACGACCGATCCGAGCGCCCTGGGCGCTTTGAGAGCGAAGAGCCAGATCAACCTGGATCACCTGCGGATCGCACGGGTGGCCGACGAGACCTTGACCGTCTATCGGCGCGCTGCCGGCCTCGCGGGGTGATGCGCGTCCCGGTGCGCGGAAGCCGGACACGGCTCCCACAACGCACCGCGGGCGCGGCTCGATCGCAAGCTGACCAAATTAGCTAGATTGATGCCGCCGCCGGATGCTGGTTCAGGACTGCCTTGCAGAGCGTGTCAGGATCGGAATCGCCATGTTGCTCAGATCCGGATCCATGTCGTGACCACGAGGCACGACGTCGTTCCGGGCCGGTGTGGCGCCGGTCAGTCTTCCGTGGGACACGTTCATGCTCGCCTCTAAGACGCTGCGCGGCGCCGGATGGAGTGTCGCCGCGCGGATCTCCGCGCGCGCGATCGATCTCGGCACGCTGCTCGTCCTCGCACGGATCCTGTCGCCCGCCGATTTCGGCCTGACGGCCATCGCCGCGTCCCTGATCTCGATCGTCGAGATGATCCTCGAGATCCCGCTGGTTCAGGCCCTGTTGCGTCTGCAGAAGATCGAGAAGTCGCATCTGGATACTGCATTCACGCTGGGCCTTCTTCGGGGCGGGGTCATCGCCGTTCTGATGATGGCCGCCGCTTGGCCGGTCGCCCACATCTACGACGACGTCCGACTGATCCCCATCACGCTCGCACTCGCGTCGGCGCCGATCGCGCGAAGCCTCTACAGCCCGGCCATGGTACACTTGTTCCGCAAGATCGACTTCCGTGCGTCGTTTCTCGCGGATTTTTCCGGAAAAGTGGCCGCGGCCCTGATCTCGATCGGGTCTCTCTACTTGGGAGCCGGCTACTGGGCCCTGGTGATCAACCCGGCTGCATCCGCGATCCTGCCGACCATCCTGTCCTACGTGCTGGCGCCTTACCGACCGGGGCTCTCCCTGGCGCGGCTGAGTGCCTTCTCGGCGTTCACAGGCTGGTTCACATCCTCACAGATCCTCGCTGCCTTCAGTTGGCAGTTCGATCGCATGTTCCTCGGTTACCACGTCGACAAGGCCGTACTCGGCCGCTACGGGGTGGCGAGCGATTTCTCCGTCCTCCCGACCCAGAGCGTCATCGGTCCGGCTATGCGGCCGGTCATGGCCGCGTTCGCGACGATGGCCGATGACCGCCTCCGCTTACGAGCCGCCTTCCTGAAGGCGGCTCGACTCACGATGATCATCGCGCTCCCGGCTGGCGTGGGCATCGCACTGACCGCCGACCAGATCGTGAGCGTCATCCTCGGTGCGCAATGGATTTCCGCGGCGCCCTATCTGCGATGGCTGTCGCTGGCCGTCATGTTCACCGCCTATTACCAACCTGTCTCAACGCTCTGCCTCGCGATGGACGAGCCGAACGTGATGCTCAAGATCACGCTCCTCGAATCGGTGGCGAAGGTCTTGAGCATGACACTGGGATTCTATCTCGGCGGCGTGATGATGATGATCTACGCGCGCCTTGCCACGGCCCTGTTTCACTTCCTGATCAGCGCGATCTACGCGCGGCGTCTCGTCGGTGCCGGTGTGGCGGGGCAGATCCGTAATCTCTGGCAGATTGCCCTCTCCTGCGCGGCGATGGCGGCCGCCGTCCTTGCGCTGCGGGCCGCCTTGAGCCGCCTGGATATCGGCTCGGCCGGGCTTCTCGCGGCCCTGATCCTCGGCGGCGCGGCGGCTTACGGCGTGAGCATGCTGCTGCTCGGCTTTCGCCTGCGGACCCTGCGTCCATGAGGCCGGTCGCGCGAGGGCCAGCGGCGAAGAACGCAGAACTTACAGCCGCCATCGGGCTGATCCACGAGATTGCGGAGGGTATAATTTTGGCCGCGCTCACTTCAACGGCTCGGATGAGCAGCGGCCGCAAGACAGACCTCGGGTCGTTAAATCTTGGCTAACTTGGCGGCGTCTGCTACCTTTCGATGTGGCCCTCGGGATTCTGTGCTACGGATACCGTAGGGCGATCGCAGCGCGCAGACTTATACTCAAGATTTGGCTCTGGTCGGGGAGAATTTGATGCGTCTGCGTCTAGTTGCGGCAGCGTGCGTCCTGCTGTTCGGCAGCCCGCGCGCGAATGCGGCCCCCGACGAAGCCGGTCGATATCTGCTCGGCCCTCAGGATCATCTGACGATCCGCGTCTATGATTTGCGTCGCAACACCGGCGAAGCGTACTCGTGGACGGCACTGAACGGTCAGTTCGTCGTTGCAGCGGACGGAACCGTGTCCATGCCACTGATCGGCCAGATCAAGGCGGCGGGCGGCACGCCGATCGATCTCGCGAACGCCATCGGTGTCGCTCTGAAACAGGTCGCCGATCTCGCGGAGAAGCCCGCGGCATCGGTCGAAGTCGCGACCTACCGTCCCTTCTACATCATCGGTGCGGTCCAGCAGCCCGGCAAGTACGAGTATCAACCCGGCCTGACCGTACTACAGGCCGTCAGCACGGCTCAGGGACTGATGCGCGGCACCGACCCGCGCAGTATCCAGCGCGACGCGGTCACAACGCGCGGCGAGTTGCGAAATCTGGCCGCGGAGCGGGTCGCCTTGGCCGCCAAGCTGGCGCGTCTCGAAGCGGAGGTCGGCGGCGCGGAGACGATCGCGTTCGGCGGCGAGCTGAAAGGCACGGTGGACAGGATATACGCGGAGCAGGCCGTCCGCGGTGAGCAACTCCTGTTCGACACGCGTCGGAACGCGCTGAAGGCCGAGATCAAGTCGATTGAACAGTCGATCGCCAGCTTTCAAAATGAAATGAGCACGCTCGATAATAAGTCCAAAACGCTGGACCGCCAGATCGAGCTCAGTCGCGGTGAGCTCGGCCTGATCAACGATCTGGTCTCGAAGGGGCTCACGATCGCGCCGCGCAAGCTGGCTGCGGAGCAGAGTCAGGCGTCGTTCGAGAGCAGCCGACTCGACGTGCAGGTCGCCATGCTGCGCGCTCAGCAGAGCCTCACGCGCGCCGAGCGCGACATCATCGACCTCAAGGCCCGGTTCCGCCGCGAAGCTCTGTCGGAGGCCGCGGATGCCCGTCAGAAGCTCGCCTCGATCGACGAGAAGGCGCGGACAGCCGAGCGGCTCGCGGCCGATGCCGAGTCTCAGATGGTCGGCAGCACCGACGACGCGGCAGAAGCCGTGAGCGCGCGCTACGAGATTACCCGGAAGCAGGGGGTGAAGGCGGGCACATGGCTCGCCTCCGAGGAGGCCGTCGTCGAGCCCGGCGACGTCGTGCGGGTGACGCTCGTGCGCCAGCCGGCCGACAAGGCCGGGGAGACGCGGCCGTCCCCGTCGCCGCGGCCCGGATCATCGGGCGCTCCGGTGAGCCGCGGTCCGGCCGCTTCGGATGCGCCACTGCGGCCAACCGAGAGTGCGAATCGCTGAGATGGTCGATGCGTGCGCGTCGCATCGATCCGGGCGGTGACCAGACGACGCGATCGCCCGATCCCGGCCCGGCACGACCGCCGGGGGTGGCGGTGCGTCGCCTGAGTGCCACCGCCGCTCCGCCGTCGATCATGCCTGGATCAGCCTGACATGAGCTTCGAACCAATAGGCGCCATCGCGGTCGTCATCGGCCTGTTCTGTCTGCTGTTCGGCAGGGAATCGGTGGTGATCGCCTTCGTGGTGTTCTGCAATCTCGGCTCGGCCGCGGCACTCCTGCTGGGCGGCGCCAACGTGCAGCCGGCGCATCTCTTCCTCGTGTTCCTGATGATCGCGACACTGTTCCATCGCAACATCTCGACACAGGTCCTGAGTTCGTTCCGCCTGCCTGAACCGGGTTTCTGGCTTCTCTGTCTCACTCTCTACGGGGTGGCGAGCAGCTACATCCTGCCGCGGCTCTTCGCGGGGCAGACCTATATCGTGCCGCTGGGAACGTCGTCACACCTGATCACGAGCGACGGCGTCGTTCCCCTGGGACCAGTATCCAGCAATTTCACGCAGCCGATCTATCTCATCGGTGATCTGGTCTGTTTCAGTATCATCACCGCTTTCGGATCCTCGAAGAACGGGATTGAGACGCTCGCGAAGGCGCTCATCCTCTACGCGGCTGCCAACATATGTTTCGGCATCATCGACGTCCTCACGGCGGCAACGGGCACGCAGGAGGCCCTGCAATTCATTCGCAACGCTCAGTACACGTTCCACGACGAGGAGAGTGTCGGCAGTATGCGGCGGATCATCGGGGCTTGGCCGGAGGCGTCGGCCTTCGCGGGAATGACACTGGGAGGTTGCGGGTTCACGGGCATGCTGTGGCTCTGTGGCCGCAAGCCCTTGGTGACGGGACCTCTGGCGTTGATCTCGCTGTTGTTCGTGATCCTGTCGACATCCTCGACCGGCCTGGTCGGCGCCGCGGTGCTGATCCCGATGCTCTACACGATCGCGTTGCTGCGATGCAGCACGCGTCGTCAGGACCGCTTCAGCGCCTGGCTGGTGGTCGCGGGTCCGTTGGTCGCCTGCGTCCTCGTGCTCCTGGCCTTCTCGGTCGGCGGCGTGGCTGAGCGCGTCTACGATTACGTCGATACGCTTGTCCTGA
The DNA here is from genome assembly GCF_001424445.1 of Methylobacterium sp. Leaf361. NCBI lineage: Bacteria > Pseudomonadati > Pseudomonadota > Alphaproteobacteria > Hyphomicrobiales > Methylobacteriaceae > Methylobacterium > Methylobacterium sp. Leaf361. The sequence continues at coordinate 23,825 of NZ_LMPY01000011.1, forward strand.
GCAAAGCCGAGACGAGTTCGGGTGTTCAGCGTTCGGCCTGGAACGCCTATGCGTGGCGGAACTTCATCGACTCGAACGGCCTGGGCGTCGGCCTTGGAACCAATCGCACATCGAGCTTTCCGCTCGCGGTGCTGTCGAATGTCGGGATTCCCGGAGCCGTCTTCTACGTGCTTTTCCTGGCGTCGGTGTTCGGATTTCGGCGCGGAGCGCCGCGGACCTACGCGAGCGACATCCGTGCTGCTGGCCGCGTCGCCTGCCTGTCCCTTCTCCCTGGCAGCCTCATCGCGGGCCCGACCGTCGATCAGGGCTTGATATTCTACATCTTCGCCGCCACCGCCTGCGCCTATCCCGCACGTCATCCAGTCGGGCGTATCGGTGTCTCCGCAACTCCGATCGAGCCGGCCGCGGTCGCGATACGGTCGCGGCTCGCCGAACCGGCTCGCCATTCGGCTCAGAACGTATCACTCGGCACGTGAGGGCAGCCCCGGAGGCCGATGGCCGGACCGAGGGCTGGGCGTTGCTGCCATCCGGCACCGGGAACTGCCGCTCCGTGTTCCGCTCCGGGAGCAAAACCACGGACCGCGCCGTCGCGCCGCGACGGCCGTGCAGGGAACTCGGAAATGGCCCCGGGGCGCGGAGGACGCTCAAGGTATGCTGGGTGGATCCACTGCCTCGAAGCCATTGATCAAATGGCTCATGGGACATCTGTCGTTTTCGTTGTTGACTTTACCCTGCTGAAGGGCGGCCAATGCTGCCTCAGTCGGCCGCAAGGCGCGGACCGCCTGCCCGCTCGTTCGGAACGGGGACAGATCCATAGTGCGACCGTCAGGCGATGTTTCGGTCCGCGCGCCACGGTGTGTTTGCATATTCTGCTCAATTAACGGTAGTCATGACTGGGTTCCGAACTGATCCTATGGTATCGATCCGCAACTTCCGATCTGATTCGAGTGTCGGCGATGATCATCGTGCTCGGCGCGGCCGACCATCATGCTCCGGCATCGTCCTCCATCGCCTGACGCCGTGGCCGATGCAAAGCGAATCATGACCGTTTCTTCAGCCTTCGATTGTCATGGGCACTCGGGAGACGAGATTTTCGATGCGATCGTATTAGGGGCCGGTATTACTGGCCTCGTATCGGCTTCAATTCTTCACGATCTCGGCTGTCGAAATATTGCCGTCATCGACGAATTTGAAAATATCGGCGGCAATCATATTGACCGGTCCATCAATGGATATACATTCGACATCGGGAGTTTAATATTTCAGGACGATTCGCCGCTGCTGAAGTATTTTCCGGAGTTGCTGGAACATTACGTTCCGATCAAGCCGACGTGGGGAAAGCTGACACCCCAGGCTTTCGTCACCTCGTACCCGCTGTCGATCCGGGACGACATCGTCCGGGCCGGTCCATGGGGCATCTTCAGGATCGTGCTATCGGCCGCTTTCTCGCGCGTGGCGCGGCGCAGAATCGGGAATGCGCGGGAGTTTGCTCGCTACTGGATCGGTGATTATCTGCTCAGAAGGTCCGGCCTCGAGAGCTACATGAAGCGGTTCTTCGGCGTTCCGGCCGACTGGGTCGATCTGGAATTTGCCGAGAAGCGGATGCTCTGGATCAAGGAGCACGCCAGCCCGCGCGTCTTGTTGCGCTATGTCCGCCGGCATCGCGCGCCGGGTCCGACCAACAGGCAGTTGGCGCGACCCCGCGAAGGCTTCAATGCCCTCTACGAAGTGGCCGCCCGGACCCTGCGGCAGCGCGGTTCGGTCTTTCATCTGGGCGAGCGGATCGAAGCGATCACACGGCGCGGGACGCAATTCGATGTCCGCACAGGTGGCCGCCGTTTGACCGCCCAGCGACTCATCTCGACGATCCCCATTGCGCGGGCGTTGGCCCTCTGCGGAGTCCGAGAGGATCCCGGTCTCGCCTCGGTAACGCTGATCAGCCTGTATTTCAGCTTCGACGGGAATCGCGGCTTCGACTGTTCGATCCTCTACAACTTCGCGCATGACGGCGCTTGGAAGCGGCTCACGATGTATTCCGATTTCTACGGTCGGGTGGAGGGGCGCGAGTATTTTGGAGTCGAGGTCATCGCTGGCCACGCGAACGATTCCGTGACGATCGCCGAGCAGGATTTTCGGGCACATGTCGCCAAGAACGGGCTCTTCGCCGGTGATCTGGTTTGTGAGGGCAGCCAAGTGGTGCCCTGTGCCTATCCCATCTACACCGGGCAGGCCCATCAGCGGGTGTCGCGCGCGCTCGCCCAACTCGCCGACCTCGGGATCGAGTCGTTCGGACGACAGGGCGGTTTCGACTACCAGCCGACGGCCCGTGTCTCGACGCTCAACGCGGCGGCTCACCTGATGCCGACAAGGACATCGGACGCTTAGTCGAGTCGATTCGGCCGGCGGGCGCCGCGCGCCGCCCTCTGAGACCGGGGCCTCCGCCGCGTCGGTCGTGGCCTCGGCGGTTCGGCGAGGAGGCCGGGGCCGCCGGCGCGGGGCCGTCTCACTGGACCAGATAGGCGCGGCTCGGCTCACGCGGAGGACGAGGGGCCGCCAAGCGCTCGCGCGCGAGGACCCCGTCGACGAAACGGCTGATCTCGTCCGCGAAGCGGCCGACACCGAAGTCGGCTGCGCGCCGGACGAGGCGCTCTGGCTCCACCCCGATCGCCCGACAGCGCTGGACGGCATCGATCAGCGCGTCGACGGACTGCTCGTGGAAGAAGGTGCCGGTCACGCCGTCGATGACCGTCTCGGTGACACCACCCTTGCCGAACGCGACGACCGGCCGGCCGCTCGCCATGGCCTCGACCGGGACGATGCCGAAATCCTCTTCTCCGGGGAAGATCAGGGCTTGGCACCGTGCGTAGTGGTGTTTCAGGACCTCGAAGGGCTGCGGACCGAGGATCTTGATGTGCGGACCGGCCATGCTGCGCAGTTCACGCAGCATCTCGCCGCCGCCGATCACCACGAGGGGCTGCCCCAACCGGTTGAAGGCCTGGATCGCCAGTTCCGGCCGCTTGTAGCGGACCATTTCGCCGACCATCAGATGGTAGTCACCGCGCTGGCCATCCGGAGCGATCTCGAAGGCCGCCGTGTCCACGGGCGGATGGATGACCTTGGCTTGGCGCCGATAGTAGGTCTCGATGCGTCGCGCGACCGTGTCCGAGTTGGCGATGAACTCGTGGACCCGGCCCGCCGAGACCGCGTCCCAGTTGCGCACGTAATGGGCCACCGGCGGCATCAGCAGGCGCGTGAGCAGCCCCGTCCGCTCGCGATAATCGTGGTACATGTTCCAGACGTACCGCATCGGTGAGTGACAGTAACAGATATGGAGCGCGTCGGATGGCGGGATGATCCCCTTCGCCGGACCCGATTCGCTGCTGATGATCAGATCGTATCCCCGCAGATCGAGCTGCTCGAGGGCCATCGGCATCAGGGGTAGATAGGATTTGTATCGGCTGGTCGCGAACGGCAATCGGCCGATGAACGAGGTCCTGACCCGGTGCGCCCTGATGGTCGGCGACATGGATTGCGGGGCGTAGGCGTGCGTGAAGATGTCGGCTTCCGGATAGAGGTCGCAGAGCGCCTCGACGACCTTCTCGCCGCCGCGCATCCCGATGAGCCAGTAATGGACGATCGCGACTCTCATCGCTCGGAACCTGCTTCCCCGATCGCCGCGCAGCTCTCACCGAGTCGCCCGGTGGATGTCCGATCGGTCGCTGGCAGGCAGCTGCTCCACAGGCAAGGGACCATGATTGCGCTATTCTCAGTCTTGATCGGAAACGTGCGCCTTCGGCTGGACCTGTGTGGTTCGAGCCTCGGGAGCCGCGGGGATTGATGACTTTCAGACGGGATCGACGGGTCTCACGCCATCCGTTGCGGATGGACGTTGCAGGCAGGCCTGGCCGACTTGGCGGGTATGCTCCGGGGCCGCATCAGGCTCTGCGCTCCCACCCGTCGGCCGAACAGGCGCAGACCACCCGGCGTGCCGCGCCACCCGGCACTCTGTTCTCTCTCGGCGCATGCATCATGAGTGGCCCCAATCCGTACTGGCTCCGGCATTGTGGCCGCTCCTGCACGTTGGATGCCGCTTAGCCATCCGCAGGATACTGAGTTCGCCCATCCGGGTCACGCTGCGGAACCCGCCGCCATAGGGATTAGTCCCGCGGAATCGCAATAGGGCCGCGCACGCACGGTCCGTCGCGGCGCGGCGGCCGATGCCGCCGATCCGGCACGCGTCTCATCCCCCTGACCGCGCCTGAGGTACTGTATCGGAAGTCCATCCATAGAGCGCGCCCCGCACGTTGTCATGATCGCCCTCGGCGCGAAATTGATTTCGTCGCGCCATTCAGCAACATCCCGGCGATCGCCGCCGCAGCGACCTCCCGGAATGCCTGCGGCGGGACGTCTGGACGTTGCACCGCGATCCCATGCGCGAGCGTCCCGGTCCGGACGGGTGGCCCGCGCGCGCGGGAGAAGCACAGAGCTGCAAGTGGCTCAGCTCTCGACCATCAACCGTGGGAACGCGCGGCATTCCTCGGGCCGGACGAACGCAGTGCACAATGATGGGTGAGCATCCGGCCAAGGTCGGTGTCTCGTGACATTGCTTGGATTGCGGCATCGAGGCGGATTCGTGGCCGGGTCGAGAGGCAGAGGCCCGGTGCCACTGTGCTTCATCCTGCGGGATCGAAATCTATTCTTGCATTTTTGGGCGGAAAATATACTGACATTTAGGGTACGGTTAAGCTTGAAACAGGCGCGATGATTTGATATCTCGTCGTTAACAATTGATTAACCGTTGCTGCGCCTGGCGGCCACCTGCCGTCACGAGGAGCCAGAACATGCTGCGCGACGTCGGCCCACCGCTTCAGCCTGCCTTGCGTGCGCCGCAGTACGGTGTCGAGCTGGCGGACCAAGTGGGCGATGCCGCGGAGGCTGTCGCGGAGGCCGTTCTGCCAACGGCGCCGTTCGTGGCGCGCGGTCTGCGGTTGGGTTGGGCGGCCAAGCGCGGGCTCGACATCACGGTCGCGGCCACGGCCCTCTTCCTCTTGCTACCGTTGCTGATCCTGATCGCCGCTCTCGTGTATGCCGGTGATCGCAAGGCGCCGATCTTCCGCCACATGCGGGTGGGCCGGGACGGTCGCCGCTTCGGGTGCCTGAAGTTCCGCTCCATGGTGACGAATGGCGACGCTGTTCTGGCGGCGCATCTGGCCGCCAATCCTCTGGCCCGGGCCGAGTGGGCGGCGACGCACAAGCTCAGCGACGACCCGCGCGTCACCGCCGTCGGCTACGTGCTGCGCAAGACCTCGCTCGACGAGCTGCCGCAGCTCTGGAATGTGTTGCGCGGCGAGATGAGCTTGGTCGGTCCGCGCCCGATCGTGCCGGCCGAAGTCGCCCGCTACGGGCGGGCATTCCCCACCTGTTTCGCCGTGCCGCCGGGCGTGACGGGGCTGTGGCAGGTCTCGGGCCGCTCCGACACGACCTATGCCGAGCGCGTCGCGCTGGATCTGGACTATGCCACCCGGTGGACCTTGCACCGGGATCTCGCCATCATGCTGCGCACCGTTCCCGCCGTTCTGGCGCAGCGCGGGAGCCGATGAGGCGCGGGTGGTCCCCGAGCCGCCCCGCGCCCGGGGCGCGGCGTGCTCTGGCCCTGCGCGACGGCGCAGCACGAACCGCGCACCCAGATCCGGTTCGGGGCAGCACTTTGCTGGTCCGACAGATGAGGGCCGGATCGGATTGTGGCGGGTGCCAGCGATGACCGAACGAGACCCGTACCGGTACGAGGATCCGATCTGGTACGATCGGATCGAGGCCGATGAGCCGCCTGGCGTCATCCTCGATCTGCTGGCGCACGCGTTCGTGCCGATCATGGCGGCTCTCGGTGCGGTGAGAGCGCTGTACTGGCTACCGACTCGACTGTGGTGCCGGGCCGCGCGCTCGATCCTGCGCGATCGGACCACCGCTGCGAAGCGGCTCTGAGCCGAGCGCAGCATCGTCACAGTGAAGCGTTCGCCGGGCTCGAGCGGCCTGTCGTGATACGTCATCCGCCGACGGACCCGCGACGCGGCCTCCAGCCGTCCGAGCTCCGGTGAGCGTGATGCCACGCTGAACGCGCATCTGAGCGTCCGTTCACCGCCCACCTCTCGGGCACGCAGGCTGGTTATGTCCGGAGCATACCGAACTCGGAGCCGCGGCGCCGGTTGTGGGAGCTTCATCAGGTCGAGATTGACAATATTAACGCTATGAAGTAGCGCTATTGACCATTCTGAAAATTGACAGACGTGATGGATCCCGAACGGGATCAGATGTCATTTGCCCATATCGAGTGGCGAGTGCTTGTATGAGGTTCTCGGAGGCAGGGGCTGCCATTCGGCGCTGGCACTTTGGCTGGCCGCCGCGCACGCGCAGGATGACCGCCAGCGAGCGCTCCCTCTCGGTCGGTGCCTGCCAAACGTGCGGGGCAAAGGTGGAGATCTCCAACGCATACTGCGTTCCCTGCGCCACAGAATACGCCGACTGCGATGTCGCATATTTTGATCGATGGTTGCTGGTCTTTATCTGGGTTGCTGCAGGTGTAACGCTGTTCGGCGCAATCTATTTTATGTTGAGATTCTTCGGTGTTGTATCATAGAGATGTTCGCGATCCTTCGTCGCTCGGCTTTCGCGTCATCGCCGACGTCGGATTGTGGAGCGGTCGGAAGGCTCACCGATCGGAGCGGAACGGCGCAAGCGGCATTCCCAGGATTCGGTGCGCGATGCCGCGCCATCGATTCCAGGTCTGGGACGTATAGGTCCCTGGTCAGGAAAGGTGGCACGTTCCCGGTATCGGATGGCGATCGCGTCGATGCGCCGGCTGTCAGGTTCGTGCACGCTCCTGTCCCGGACCCAGGGCCCTGGCTCGGCGACCACGGGTGGGCCGGCGCTCGAGCGTTGGTATGCGGTCCGTCCAGCGCGATATCCCGGTGGATGAGAGATCTGAGTACCTCTATCGGGTGATGGACGCCGGCCATTGCTCGGTAGAATGGCTGTGGGACCCGCTGTTCAGGGCGCGATCACGGCTGACGATACAATCGAGCCGGGTCTGAACAGGTTGCGGGTGAGGGTGAGGGCAGGATGCGCGGCTTGGTTTCGACTGCGACGCTCTCCGGAGTGCTGGCGCTTGTCTTCAGCATGCCCGCATCGGCGGCCTCCGATATCACGGTCGCTGCCATCGCCACCGGTCGCCTCTATGTTGTCGGGACGACCGATCGCCCGCACACGGCCGTGATTTTGGACAAACGGTTCGAAACCGAATCCGACGAGAATAGGAAGTTTCAGTACGAGTTGGTGTACCATCCCGCCAATTGTGTGGTTTCCGCCGCAATCGATGGGACGATACATGAAGCGGTTGTCAGCAATTGTGGGCAGCAGGTGGTGCCCGGAACTTGGCTGGACCCGAAGCCCGCGATGACCAGGCCGACTCCTCTGGAGCGGGTGCTCTCACCGACGGTCGAGGTGCCCTCCACCGTCTTCTGTCCCTCAGTTCAGACAGAGCGCTCGCAGGATCCGGCACGCATCGAGCTTGCTGACCGCACGCCACCGGTCTTCACCGTCGTGACGGGGATGAATTTTTCGCCGCGCTACTGACGCTTGGCCGCAGGTGTGAAGAAGGCGGAGAGGATGGGTGCGGCGCATCGTCGGGATCCTCCCCGGAAGGAGTCCGCGAACGGACTTCTGCGCGGCGTCGGCTGACGGAGCGCACGGCGAAAGCGATGGCCGCTTCGCCGGCTTGGGGGCCGTAGTCGGGACCGGCGTGGCGGGTGAGAACGCACCGAGGCGTGCCGGTCGATACAGAGAACTCGCCGTTCACTCTCGAGCCGCGTCGAAGAGCGACGTCAGCATCCTGAGCATACGCTCTTCGCGGCGCCGTGTCCGCCCTTCAGGAGCGCCGCCATCGCCGCTTCGCGATTGTACTCCGACATGATCCTCTTGGTGGCGAGATCCTTATCGAAGCCGGGAATGTTGTCTTTCTGTGTGGCCGAGGCTTCTCCGACGCCGGCACCGTTCGACATGCGGGACAGGCCGGAATAGATCGGCGGCTTCGTCAAATTCTCCGGACGGAGACTCTTCCAGCTCATGCGGTTGCGCATCGAGGAATCGAGAACCGCCAGAGGGTTCACACCGCTCTGGCCGATCTGCGCGTCCGTGAGCTTCAGAGTGCCGGGAATGACGACGGGGAGCGGATCGATATCGGGCTCAGCACGCGGTGCCGCGGCGCCCACGAGCGGGCCCGTCGACGCGGTTGCCGCAGGCATCGCGGTCGGGGGCGGCAAGGCGCTGTAGGCAGTCGGCATCAGCGGCGCGTGGGAGCACGCGCCTAGAGTGAGCACCGCCACGAGCGTTCCGATTCGTCTGAAAGCCATGGTCGCCCTCGCGCTGCGCCGGGCCATTCTAGCCAAGCTTGCACATGACATACCAGTGTTGGGCGGGGTGAGTCCAACCCCTATAAACTGGCTACAGCAATCTCCGAAGTACGCAATGACCAAAAGTAGTATAGGGGCTCAGTGGCCATTCTTGCCGACGGATCCCGGCGATGGGCTCCGTCTCGCGACAAGTGATTTTCGGCCCTGATATGAACAGCTCCGATTTCCGTGCATCTAAGACAAATCGAATTTCGATGATGTATCTAACGCAGTAGATTTGTCGATTGAAGCTCACAGCTACGCTCTCGGTTGTCCCTGTCCTTCATGCGAAGTTGGTTGCGGTGTTCGGGTCGGAAGGTGTCCGTGCCCGCGAGAGCGGGGTCGCGGGTCTCCGGGCAGTTAAAGAGAGCCCCGATAGATCGTCCTCGCCGTCGAAGAGGCTGCGCCTACTGGCCCAGTTGGGCACGAGATCGCCACAGTTCGGCCGAGCACGTTCGATCTGTGAGCATTCATGACGCTGCCTGCAGGTAGGACGCCACGCGACACGCAGGTTGGGGGCGGCCCGGGCGGTGCGGGGCAAGCCGACGACGTCAATTGACCGAGTCGGCCGCCGCACGAGCGCGCGGCGGGCAGGCAGGGGCCGCGCAGATCCGCACCGCGCTCCGTCGGTCACCGTCCCCGGAACGCGGCGTCCAGCGCGTGCGAGACACGCGCCAGGATCCCGGCGCGGGCGGCGGCGTCGGAGCCGATATGCGGGTCGCGCTGCACACACGGGTCCGCGTAGGTGAACGGCGTGGCGTCCGGGCCCGCCACGAGGGCGCCGTCCGCCGCCTCGCTTATCGCGCAGGCGCGGACGGTCTGCGCGCCCCGGGCGACCACGGGCTGGGTCGGCCCGGCCGGGTTGTCGAAGACGTGCTGCGCTCCTGGAAAGACGGTCAGGTCGACATCGGCGCCGGCCGCCCTCAGCCGCTCCGCGTAGGCCGCGCAGGTGGCGGCGGGATTGTAGTCGTCGCCGCCGCCACCGAAGATCCGGATCGGCCGATCCGCCACGGCCGTGTCGTCCCGGAAGCGGATGGAGCAGTCCGGGTAGACCGGCAGGTAGAGCGCGGGGATCACGCCGGAGCGGTTCCAGGCCGCGTCGAAGCGCTTGAGGCTGGCATAGAGCGCGGCCTGCCCGCCGCGCGAGAAGCCCATCACGGCGATCCGCGCCGGGTCGACCCGCGGATGCTTCGCCAGCACGCCCAGCGCCCGGTAGATGTCGAGGATCAGGTTCGTGCGCGCCAGGAGGCTCTGGTCGGTGTTGACGCTGGTCAGGCCGCGCCCGGTGAAGCCGTCGATCGCGAAGGTCGAGATCCCGCGCGCCGCCAGCGCCCGCTGCCAGAACTCGATGTTGCCGCCCAGACCCCCGGAGCCGTGCATCAGGATCACGGTCGGCAGGCGCTCGGTCCCCGCCTTGGCGATGCGCAGGATCCCCGCGACCGTGACCGGCTTCGCTCCCTCGGACGTGCCGGTGAGGAACTGCCGGTCGGTCAGCGTCAGGCTCTCGAACGGGTGAACCTCCACGCGGGCGGCGTAGCTGCCGAGATCGGCGACGCCGTCCGCTGCGGGCCCGGCGGAGGCCGCCGGCGTGATGCCGGCCAGCAGACAGGCCGCCAGGAACAGGATCGATCGCCGCATCGGAACGCTCCGCCACCGGGCGGCAGCCTAGCAGCGGCGCGGGCGGCCTGTCGCCGCGGGATGGACCGGAACCGGTTTCCTCTCGCTGCCCGATGTCAGGCCCCGGGGGCGAGGGCTACGCGGCCGCGCGGTCGGCCAGGTAGGCGCGCCAGCCGCCGAAGCGCGTGATGTCGGCCGCCCCGTCGAGGCCGGCTTGCTCGACCAGGAAGCCCTTGGGCGCCGTGCCGTCGGCGAGCCGCAGCGTGCCGATGCCGAGCGGTGCCGGGATGGCGCCGACGAAGCGTCCGAACGCGGCGGGCGGCAGGGCCCACACCTCGGTTTCGATGGGGGCGCCGTCCCCGGCCGCCACCCGGAGCAGCCCCGGGCGCTGCGGCGGGCCGCCCGGCAGGGCGTAGAGGCGATAGTCCCGGGCTGTCGGCACGGCGCGCAGGAAGCGCCCGCCGCAGCCGGCCAGCTCGCGGTTCAGCGGCAATCCTGAGAGATGCGCCCCGACGACCGCCAGCTCGATCGCGTCCGGTCCGGCCGCGGCCGGCCCCGGCTCCACGACCGTCACCGGCATCGTGCCCGCGCCGATCCGCGGCGCCGAGGCCGCGTGCAGGCGTGCCCCGAGGGCGGCGAGGAGCCCGTCCGAGCCGCGCGGCGCCAGCAGGGTGATCCCGGCGGGGAAGCCGTCGGCGCGGGGCCGGCCCGGCACCGCCAGGGCGCACCAGTCCAGCAAGTTGACGAAGTTGGTGTAGGTGCCGAGCTCGCTGTTCGGCCCGATCGGGTCGGCCGCGACCGCCGCGCAGGTCTGCGGCCGCGGGTAGGTCGGCACGGCGAGGACGTCGATCCGGTCCCAGACCGCGTCCGCGGCCCGGCGCAGCGCCGCGAGGCGGTAGAGGCCCGCGAAGGCGTCGGCCGCGCTGTGGCGCTCGGCGGAGGCGATGACCGCCCGCGTCGTCGGGTGGAGGATGTCGGGGCGCGTCTCCATCACCGGGCGGATCGCCGCGTAGCGCTCGGCGACCCACGGGCCGTCGTAGAGCAGGGCCGCGACGGCGAACATCGGCGCGAGATCGACCGGCGCCGCCGCCCCGGCGAGGGCTTCGAGATCGGCGACCGTCGCCGCGAAGGCCGCCTCCGAGAGCCCGTCGCCGCCGAAGCGGAGGTTCGCCGCGTCCGGGAGCCCGAGGCGCAGGCCCGGCGGGAGGGCGGCGGGGGCGGCCGGCACCGGCAGGGCCCGCGACCAGGGATCGGCGGCATCCGGACCCAGCATGACCCGGAAGGCCGCGTCGGCGTCGGCCACGGTGCCGGCGAAGACCGAGAGCGTGTCGAGGGTCCGGCAGGCCGGCAGCATCCCGCGGCTGGAGATCGCCCCGAGGGAGGGCTTCAGCCCGACGACGTTGTTGAGCGCCGCCGGCACCCGGCCCGACCCCGCCGTGTCGGTGCCGAGCGCGAAGGCGACGATCCCATGGGCCACCGCCACGGCCGAGCCGCTGCTGGACCCGCCGGGCACGTAGGCCGGATCGATCGCGTTGCGCGGGGCCGGGTAGGGGGTGCGCAGGCCGACGAGCCCGGTGGCGAACTGGTCGAGGTTGGTCTTGCCGATCAGGATCGCGCCGGCCGCGAGGAGACGCGCCACCGCGGGCGCGGTCTCGGCGGGGGTATGGGCGAAGTCCGGGCAGGCGGCAGTGGTCGGCAGCCCGGCGACGTCGATGTTGTCCTTGACGGCGAAGGGCACGCCCCAGAGCGGCATCGCCGCGGGGTCGAAGGGCGGGAGCGCCGCCGCGGCTTCGCGAGCATCCGCCTCCGGGACGAGCGCGAGGAAGATGCCGGGATCGTCCACCGCGGCGAGCCGCCGGTAGGCCTCGGCCACGACGGCGCGCGGGTCGAGGCCTTCGGCGTAGGCCGCGTGCAGGAGCGGGATGGTCGGGAAGGGGGGCACGGTCATTCCTCGCAGCGAGGCTCAGGATTCGTCGCCGGTGGCGCGGTACCAGTCGAGGATCTCGACCCCCTGCATGAACACCGCGTCGTCGCGGGCCAGGACGGCGTCGAGCAGCCGCTCCAGCAGGCCGATCCGGTGCGGCACGCCGGTGATGTAGGGGTGGATCGCGAAGCCCATCACCTTGGCCCCGCCGAGGGAGCCGGGGCCGGCGGCCTCGGCGGCGAGCCGGTCGAGATGGGCGAGCGCCCGCTCCACGAACTCGTCGGCCCGGTGGTGCTGGATGGCCAGAAGCGGGATGTCGTTGAGCTCGACCGAGTAGGGGAGGGCGACGAGGTCGCCCGTGCGCGTCGCCACCCGGCAGGGGCGGTCGTCGGCCACGAAGTCGCCGACGTACTCGAGGCCGGCCGCGTGCAGGTGGTCGGGCGTGTCCAGGGTCTCGGTGAGGCCCGGCCCGAGCCAGCCGCGCGGCGGGCGCCCCGTGGTCGCGGTGATCGCCGCGACGGTGCGGGCGATCATCGCCGGCTGGTCCGGGATCCGGTGCGTCGGGACCTGGTGGAAGCCGTGGGCCATGAACTCCCAGCCGGCCGCGTGGGCGGCCTCGGCCACGCGGGGATAGGCCGTGCAGACCGAGCCGTTGATCGAAAGCGTCGGGCGGATTCCGCGGCTGGCGAAGGCCTCGAGGAAGCGCCAGAAGCCGACCCGCATCCCGTACTCGTGCCACGCCCAGTTGGGGATATCCGGGAGCAGGCTCGCGGCGGTCGGCGGCACCAGGATCTGGCGCGGCATCGGGTTGTCGATCAGCCAGTGCTCGACGTTGACCACCGGCCAGACCGCCACGTGCTTACCGCCCGGCAAGGTGAGGCGCGGCCGGTCCACGGCGGCGCGGTAGGCGAGGCGATTCTCGGGCCGGCGGGGATCGTCGGGCGCGGTGTCCATCAGGCGGCGGCCCGCGGGGCGTGGTGGCTGTGGAGCTGGGCCGCGAGAATCCGGCGCAGGTCGTTGAAGGCCGGGCTCGACACGTCGCGCCGCCGCGGCAGCTCGACCGGGTGGATCGCCTCGATCCGGCCGGGGCCGGGCGACATCATCACGATGCGGTCCGCGAGGAAGATCGCCTCCTCGATGGCGTGGGTGACGAACAGGATCGTCAGCCCCGTCCGCGACCACAGGTCGAGCAGCTCGTCCTGCAGTCGCTCGCGGGTCATGGCGTCGAGCGCCCCGAAGGGCTCGTCCATCAGCACCACCTCGGCCTCGTTGGCGAGCACCCGGGCGATGGCGACCCGCTGCTTCATCCCGCCCGAGAGCTGGTGCGGGTAAGCGTCGGCGAAGGCCTGGAGGCCGACCAGGGCGATGTAGCGCTCGGCGGTGTCGCGCACCTCGGCGGCGGGCCGCCCGCGGGCCTTCGGGCCGAAGCCGATATTGTCCCGCACCGTGAGCCACGGGAACAGGCCGTAATCCTGGAAGACCATGCCGCGGCTCGGCCCCGGCCCGGCGATCGGCTTGCCCCACATCAGGGCCTGCCCGGCGGTCGGGGCCTCGAACCCGGCGGCGACCCGCAGCAGCGTCGACTTCCCGCAGCCCGAGGCGCCGAGCAGGCAGACGAATTCGCCGCGGGACACCGTGAGGTTCGCCTCGCGCAGGGCCTCGGTCCGGCGGCCGCCCGCCGCGTAGGTCTTGGAGACCGCCCGCATGTCGAGGATCGGGATCGTCGGATCAGCCATGATTGGGGCTCCAGGCGAGCAGCCGGCGGCCGAGCTGCATGACCAGCCAGTCGGAGACGAAGCCCGCGACCCCGATCACCGCCATGCCGCAGATCACGATCTCGGTGCGCGAGAGCTGGCGCGCCTCCATGATGATCGCCCCGAGGCCGGTCTGGACGCCGGTCATCTCGCCGACCACGATCACCACCCAGGCGAAGCCCAGCCCCAGCCGCAGGCCGGTGAAGATCGACGGCAGCGCCGCCGGCAGCACCACGCGGACGAGCTGGGCCGGCCCGGTGCAGCCCAGCATCGCTGCCGCCTCGAACAGGCGCGGCTCAACGGAGCGGACCCCGAACACGGTGTTGACCAGGATCGGGTAGAACGCCCCGAGGAACACGAGGAAGAAGGCCGAGCGCGGCCCGAGGCCGAACAGGATCATCGCCAAGGGCAGCCACGCGGTGACCGGAACCGGCCGCAGCACCTGCAGGACGGGATCGAGCAGCGCCCGGATCAGGGGCACGCGGCCGATCAGCAGGCCGAGCGGCAGGGCGGCGGCGGCCGCCAGCGCGAAGCCGCCGTAGACCCGGCTCAGCGACGCCGCGAGATGGGTCCAGAGCGTGCCGCTGAACGCGTCGTCGTTGACGCCGCCGACCGCGAGATCCCGCATCTCGGCCCAGACCTCCGCGGGGGGCGGGATCAGGCTGTAGGGCCGGCCCGCGGTGGTGACCTGCCAGACCGCGACGAGCGCGGCCGGCACCACGCAGGCGAGCGCCAGCCGGCGCAGGTGGGCGAGCCCGGGCCCGGATCCGGCCCGGCGGGAGGGCGCCGGCGTCACCGCCGCCGGCAGGGCGCCGGCCTCGATCCCGGTGCTCACGCCCGCCCCAGCGCGTCGACGAAGCGGGTGTCGATGAAGCCGGGCTCCGGCAGCCGCTTGATCTGCTTGAGCGCGAGCATGTGCTGCGCGTAGGCATCGGCCTGCCGGATCTCGTTCGGCCCGAGGCGCCAGGTCAGCTCGACGTTCGGGGCCGAGAGCTCGAGCGCCTCGCGCTTCTGGCCGAGCTTCGCCACCGCCATGGCGATCATCGCGTCGCGGTCGCCGGCCGCGAAGTCCGTCGCCTTGCGGTGGATATCCAGCATGGTCCGGACGAGGTCCGGCCGCTCGGCCAGCGTGTCGCGGTGGGCGCCGAACACCATGTTCAGCGCGCCCATCTCGGTGCCGTAGGGGTACTCGACGAGCTGGCCGACGCCCGAGGCGAGGCTGACGCCGGGGCCCGGCTCGGCGCCGACATAGGCGTCGACGTCGCCGCGGGCGAGGGCGATGTGCATCTCCGAGAAGGAGACGCGCACGGGGGTGATGTCCTTCACCGAGAGCCCCTCCATGCGCATCCGCTCCAGGACGAAGACCTCCTGGGTGCTGCCGGGCCAGATCGCGACGCGCTTGCCGCGCAGGTCCTTGATGGCGTGGATGTCGGAGCCCTTCTTGGCGATCACCGCCATCCCGCGGTTGCAGGTGGAGGCGATGACCACGAGCGGCTCGCCGGCGGCGGCGCCCAGCGTCGCGGCGGCGATCCCGAAGGTGCCGAAATCCACCGACTTGGTGACCACGGCGTTCTTGCACTCGGTCGGGCTCTCGAAGGGCACAACCTCCACATTCACCCCGGGCGGGGTGAAGCGCGCGTAGAAGCTCGGCGCGATCGAGTGGATCAGCTTGAGGGAGCCCATCCGGATCGTGACGGGTGCGCCCTGGGCGCGGGCCCGGGCCAGGGGTCCGAGGGCGAGGCCGGCCCCGAGACCGGCCAGGAGGGTGCGGCGGCGGATCATCGAACGGCTCCTGAAGGGTCCCGATGTGCCGACGCTACGGGCACCACCTGTTGCGAGGAAGTGCTATTTTCTGAGCGTGCCGTTGCCTCTCGGGCAACGGTCGGGCAGGGTGCGGGCGTGAAGCACCTGCGCACCGTCACCTACGTCGCCGAGGTCGCCCGCGCCGGCTCGATCCGGCGCGCCGCGGAGCGCTTGAACCTCACGCCCTCGGCCCTGACCCGGCAGATCCAGGATCTCGAGTACGAGCTCGGCACGCCGATCTTCGAGCGCCTGCCGCAGGGGATGCGGCTCAACGCGGCCGGCGAGCTCTTCGCCCGGCACATCCGCGACCAAGCCGCCGATCTCGACCGGGTCCGCTCGCAGATCGCCGACCTGTCGGGCGTGCGGCGGGGGCACGTGGCGCTCGCCTGCAGCCAAGCCTTCGTCACCCAGGTGGTGCCCGAGGAGGTCGAGGCCTACCGCGCCCGCTTTCCGCAGGTCGGCTTCACCGTGCAGGTCCGCGACCACGCCCAGGCGGTGACAGCCCTGGCGGAATTCGAGGCCGACCTCGCCCTGATCCTGCAGCCGCCGCCCTCGGCGGAGCTGCACCCGCTCTATTCCGGCCATCAGACCCTGTGCGCGCTGATGCGCAGAGGCCACGCGCTGGCGGCGGAGAGCGGGCCGGTGCGGCTGCGCGACTGTCTCGCGCACGCCCTGGCGCTGCCCGACCGATCGCTCGCCATCCGCCACCACATCGAGCATGCGCTGGCCCGGCGGGGCGTCGAGCTGCGGCCCGTGGTGGAGTCGGGCTCGCTGGAGTTCCTGCGCAACCTCACCCTGCGGGAGGACGTGGTGAGCCTGCAGGTGCCCAGCGGCATCCCGGAGGACCCGCGCCTGCACAGCCGGCCGATCGACACCCGCGACCTCACCCCGATGACGCTGGTCCTGGCGCAGCTGCGCGGGCGCTCGCTCTCGGTGGCCGCCGCCAAGTTCGCCGATCAGCTGGTCGTCCGGCTGAACCGGGAAGGGGCCTGACCGTGAAGAGGCCTCACCGGGACGGGGCCTGACCGGCGTCCCGCTCAGGCGGGCAGGCCGGCTTCGGCCAGCGCCGCGGCGTATCGCTGCCCCAGGGCGGCGACCGGGAAGGGGATCCGCGCCAGGAAGCCCGAGACCGTCAATCCGGGCTCGATCGCCAGGAGCTCGGCCACCGCCTGCCGGGCGCGCTCCGGCTGGCCGAGCCCGACATGGGCCACGGCGAGCGCCCGCAGGGCGACGGCGAAGCGCCGGTTCTGCGCCAGCGCCCGCTCGGCCCACCGGATCGCCTCGGGATAGTCGGACTCGCTGACCGCCGCGACCGCCATCACGCCCGACATCAGCCAGCCGCGCGGATCCCGCGGGTTGAGCTGCAGCGCCCGCTCGACCATGGCGCGTCCCGCCTCCGCGCGGCCGCACATGGTCTCGATCCAGCCCGCGAGGGTGAGCGCCAGGGCGGAGTTCGGGTTGACGAGCAGCGCGCGGCCGAACAGGTCGCGTGCCCGGTCCCGCCCGGTCTCCGACATGTTCCAGACCGCGAAGGCCGCCATCCACAGCACCTGCGCGTCCCCGGGCGCGCGCTCGACCGCGCCCCAGGCCAGCCGCACGGCCGCCGCGCGCTCCGCGTCGCCCTGCGCGATCCAGCCCTGGAAATGGCACTGCGCCCGGCAATAGGCCGCGGCGGCCATCGCCGGTGCGTAGCCCGGGTCGAGCGCCAGGGCCTCGTCCAGGTGATCGAGCGCCGCCGCCATGCCGGCGGCGGTGAAGTCGGCGAGCCGGGCATTGGCCCGGAGCAGCCGGTCGTAGGCGTCCGGATGGGCCGGCGCGTCGCGGCCGAGCCGGCCGATCTCCGCCAGCTGGAGGGTGGGCTCGATCGCGGCGGCGGCGCGCGCGGCGACCCGCTCCTGCAGGGCGAAGACGTCGTCGAGCCCGCCGTCGAAGCTGTCGGCCCAGAGATGGGCGCCGGTCCCGGCATCGACCAGCTGGCCGGTGATCCTCAGGCGCGACCCGCCGCGGCGCACGCTGCCGGCGACCACGTAGCCGACGCCGAGCTCCTGCCCGACCCGGCGCACGTCGATCGCCGCGCCCCGGTAGGTGAAGGTCGAGTTGCGCGCGATCACGAACAGGCCGCTGACGCGGGACAGCGCCGTGATGATCTCCTCGGTGATCCCGTCGGCAAAGTAGTCCTGATCCGGATCCGCGCTCATGTTGGTGAAGGGCAGGACCGCCACCGCGGGCAGGCGCGGCCCGGTGCGCCACGTGACGCCCGGCTCCGCCGCGTCTTCCGGAGAGATCCCGGGCGAGACCTCCGATGCGGCCTCCCGCACGGCGCCGACGAAGCGCACGCCCTTGCGCGGGAGCGTCCGGATCCAGCGCTGCTCGGTTCCGGTGTCGCCGATCGCCGTCCGGGCCGCGTTGATCCGGCTGCCGAGGGTCGCCTCGGAGACGATGCGCCCGTTCCAGACCGCCCCCAGCAGGTCGTCGCGGCTCACCACCCGGTCGCGCCGCTCGATCAGCACCCGCAGGAGATCGAAGACCTGCGGCTCGACGGCGATCTCGGCGCCGTCCCGGCTGAGCTCGCGTCGGGCGGAATCGAGGGCGAAGGGTCCGAACCGGTAGATCACGGGGCGTTCCTGGGCGGGGCCATGTCCTTGTTCCGCGCCCTGCTCACCGAACCGGTCTCCGCGGCGGAGGGCGCTCTAGCACGGGCTCGGGTGGGCATAAAACATGGGCCTCTGAAGGTGTCCTCAAGGTCCTCTCAAAGCGCGGTGTCGAACATCGGGATAGGTTTCGCTCCATCGAAGACTTTCCAACGAGGGAGCCGTCCATGGCCCGCGAGACCGATCCCGACACATCCGCCTGGAGCCGCCGCCGCCTCCTGAAGAGCGCGGTAGCCACCGCCGCCCTCGCCGAGCTCGGCCTTGGCGGGACCGCGCGGGCGCAGGGCGACTCGGCCCCCGGCGCCCCGGTCCCCGGCGCCGTGCCGGGCGTCCTGAAGCAGGTCGAGGCCGGCGTGCTCGACGTCGGCTACGTCGAGGCCGGTCCCGCCGACGGGCCGGCGGTCATCCTGCTGCACGGCTGGCCCTACGACATCCACGCCTTCGCGGAGGTCGTTCCGGTTCTCACGGCGGCCGGGCACCGGGTGATCGTGCCGTACCTGCGCGGCTACGGCACCACCCGTTTCCTGGCGTCGGACACAGTCCGGAACGGCGAGCAGGCGGCACTCGCGGTGGACGTCATCGCCCTGATGGACGCCCTGAAGATCCCCCAGGCCGTCTTGGGCGGCTTCGACTGGGGCGCGCGGACGGCCGACATCGTCGCGGCGCTGTGGCCGGAGCGGTGCCGGGCGCTGGTGGCGGTCAGCGGCTACCTGATCGGCAACCAGGAGGCCGGCAAGAAACCGCTGCCGCCGCGGGCCGAGCTGTCCTGGTGGTACCAGTTCTACTTCGCCACCAGCCGGGGGCGGGCCGGCTACGAGGCCTACCGCGCCGACTTCGCCAAGCTGATCTGGCAGACCGCCTCGCCGCGCTGGCGCTTCGACGACGCCACCTTCGCGCGGAGCGCCCCGGCCCTCGACAACCCGGATCACGTCAGTATCGTCATCCACAATTACCGCTGGCGGATGGGCCTCGCCGAGGGCGAGCGCCGGTACGACGCGCTGGAGAGCCGCCTCGCGCAGGCGCCCACGATCGGCGTGCCGACCATCACCCTGGAGGGCGACGCGAACGGCGCCCCGCATCCGGACCCCGCCAGCTACGCGGCCAAGTTCACCGGACGCTACGCGCACCGGCTGATCACCGGCGGGATCGGCCACAACCTCCCGCAGGAAGCCCCGCGCGCCTTCGCGCAGGCCGTGATCGACGCGGCCGCGGCCTGACCGCGCCGGCGCGGCCGGATCATCCCCGGACACACGATCATCCCGAGACGATGACGGAGGTTGCCATGCGGTTCCTGGCTGTCGCGCTGCCGGCCCTGCTCGCTGCGGGCCTGATTTTGGGAGGCTCCGCGGTGCGCGCCGTGGATGCCGGGACCGCCCCGGCGGCCTCGCCGATCTACGGCGTCACCGTCCCGGACGGGTACCGCGACTGGCAGCTCGTCGGCGTCGCGCAGGAGACCGGGGCCCTCGACGAGCTGCGCGCCGTGGTCGGCAACGCGCGGGCGCTGGACGCCTACCGGTCCGGCACCCTGCCGTTCCCGGACGGGACGGTGCTGGTGAAGCGTGCCTGGACGCGGGTGCCGTCCGCGGAGTTCGCCCCGGCCTTCGTGCCCGGCGGCGCCACCACGGTCCAGGTCATGGTGAAGGATTCGCGGCGCTACGCGGCGACGGGGGGCTGGGGGTTCGGGCGCTTCGTCGACGGCAAGCCCGCGGACGCGGCCCAGCACGAGACCTGCTTCGCCTGCCACAGCGCGAATGTCCGGGACCACGACTACGTGTTCACGCGGCTCGCGCCCTGAGGCCGGCCGCCGCCCGGACGGCCGCCACGACGCCCCTGTCAGCGCGCGGCTTCCCTCAACGTCCGCTCGCTGTCGCGCCTTGCGTCTCCCGTCAGCCGGCGCCTACACCTTTGCCGGCTCAAGCTCGGCCCGGACCGGGCGGGACATGACGGCGCCGGCCCGAGGCACGGCCCCGCAGGGAGGATAGCGCGTGACGATCGCCCGATACGGCGCAGCCCTGGCGCTGCTCTGCGGCTTCGGTTCCCTCTCGCCCCTCAGGGCCGACGAGTGCCCCAACCGCGGCCAGCTCGACGACGCCTACTGCGACGCCAACAAGGATCTCGTCGCCGACGTTCCGGCCAAGACCCGCGACCCGAGCGTCATCGTCTTCGCCTACACGCCGGTGGAGGATCCCGCGGTCTACGAGAACTCGTTCAAGCCGTTCACGACCTACCTGAGCCAGTGCACCGGCAAGCGCGTCGTCTACTACCCGGTCCAGTCGAACTCCGCCGAGATCGAGGCGATGCGCTCCGGCCGGCTCACGGTGGCGGGCTTCTCGACCGGACCTCTCGGCTTCGCGGTGAACATGGCCGGCGCGATCCCGTTCGCCGCCAAGGGCACCGAGAAGGGCGCCGAGGGCTACAACCTGATCGTCGTGGTCAAGGCGAGCAGCCCGTACAAGACGCTGGCCGACCTCAAGGGCAAGCGCGTGGCCCACACGGCGCCGTCGTCGAATTCCGGCAACCTCGCGCCCAAGGCGCTGTTCCCCGAGCAGGGGCTGAAGCCCGGCGAGGACTACAAGCTCATCTACTCGGGCGGCCACGACAAGTCGGCGCTTGGCGTCGGCACCGGCGACTACGACGCCGCCCCTGTGGCCTCCGACGTGTTCTACCGGATGGTCGCCCGCGGCACGATCAAGGGCGACGATTACCGGGTGATCTACACGAGCGAGAAGTTCCCGACCTCGGGTTTCGCCTACGCCCACGATCTCAAGCCGGAACTCGCCGAGAAGCTGAAGCAGTGCTTCTACGACTTCCGCTTCCCGCCCGACATGGTGAAGGATTTCGAGGGCGACGACCGGTTCGCGCCGATCACCTACCTCAAGGACTGGGCGATCGTCCGCAAGGTCGCGGAGGAATCGGGCACGCCGTACAACAAGGTCGCCTACGAGCGCGAGGCCGCCCGCGAGGCCGAGGCGGCACGCAAGAAGGCCGCGGGCGCGCCCAAGCCGTGACGCAGGCGTTGACGTCGGCCGTGACGGCGAGGAGCGCGGCGCGCGCGGTGGCGGCCGGATCCGAGGGCGATCCCCGGGCGGAGGATCCGCGCGCGCTGGTGATTCGCGGGCTGACCAAGGCGTACCGGGCCGGCCAGCCGGTCCTGAAGGGCATCGACCTCGTGGTGCCCGGCACCGGGCTCACGGCGATCATCGGGCCGTCCGGCACCGGCAAGAGCACCCTGATCCGCTGCATCAACCGGCTGGTCCAGCCGACCTCGGGGGAGATCCTGTTCCGCGGCGAGGACCTCGCCCGGCTCTCCGGCCCCGCCCTGCGCCGGGCGCGGCGCCGGATCGGGATGGTGTTCCAGGAGTACAATCTCGTCGAGCGCCTCTCGGTGATGGAGAACCTGCTCTGCGGCCGCCTCGGCTACGTGCCGGCCTGGCGCGCGTGGCTGCGGCGCTTCCCCGAGGCGGACATCGCCCGCGCCTTCGACCTCCTCGACGCGGTCGGCTTGTCGGGCTTCGCCACCCGCCGGGCCGACGCCCTGTCGGGCGGGCAGCGCCAGCGCGTCGGCATCGCCCGGGCGATCATGCAGGAGCCCGAGATCGTGCTCGCCGACGAGCCGACCTCGTCCCTCGACCCGAAGAGCTCCGTCGAGATCATGGAGATCCTGTCCCGGCTCGCGGCCGAGCGCGGCGTGCCGGTGGTGGTCAACATCCACAACGTGGCGCTCGCCCAGCGCTTCGCCGCCCGGATCGTCGGCATGTCGGGCGGGCACGTGGTCTATGACGGGCCGCCGGACCGGCTGAGCGAGGCCGACCTGCGCGGCATCTACGGCGGCGAGAACTGGCTCGAATGAGCGCGCCCGCCCACCCGGCCTCCCCCGACGCCTCCCCCGACGCTTCCCCCGACCGCGTCGCGTTCCGGCCCAACTGGACCGCCCGCGCGGGCTGGGCGCTCCTCGCCGTCTACGCGGTCTACGCGGCGACCCAGCTCGGCTTCTCGCCCTCGCGCTTCGCCGGCGGCCTCGCCCACGGGCAGCAGTTCCTGGCCCGGATGTTCCCGCCGAACTTCTCCCGCTGGGAACTGATCCAGTCGGGCATCCTCGAGAGCCTGCAGATCGCCGTGATCGCGACGGTGGTCGGCATCGCGGTCGCCCTGCCGATCGGATTCCTGGCGGCCCGCAACCTGATGCCGCCTTGGGTGACGTGGCCGACCCGGATCCTGATCGCGCTCTGCCGGTCGTTCCACCCAATCATCGTGGCGATCCTGTTCGTGAAGGCGATCGGGTTCGGGGCGCTCGCCGGCGTCATGGCGCTGATCGTCGCCTCGGTGGGCTTCATCGCCAAGCTGTTCGCCGAGGCGATCGAGGAGATCTCCCTGAAGCAGGTCGAGGCGGTGCGGGCGACCGGCGCCGGCTTCCTGTCGACCCTGATCATGGGCGTGCAGCCGCAGGTGCTGCCGCGCTTCATCGGGTTCGCCACCTACCAGCTCGATTCCAACCTGCGGAACTCGACCATGGTGGGCATTGTCGGCGGCGGCGGCATCGGCGCGACGCTGTTCACCGCCTACCAGCGCTTCGACTTCGACGTGGTGCTGGCGATCCTGATCGTCATCGTCGCCCTGATCATGGTGGCCGAGATCGTCTCCGGCTGGGCCCGCAAGGTGTTCCAGTGAGCGTCGCCCTCGCGCCCGCGTCCGCCGACCCGCGCCGCTGGCAGCGCTTCCCCCTGTGGAAGCGGCTGGCGCGGCTCGCCTTCACGCTCTGCGCGGTGGCGGCCTTCGTGGCGAGCCTGCGCACCATCGAGGTGATCCCGGAATTCCTCTACGACGCCCCCGACCAGCTGGCCGACCTGTTCGGCCGGATGTGGCCGATGGATGCCGGCTATGTCGGGCCGACCCTGCGGGCGCTGGTGGAGACGCTCCACATCGCGACGCTCGGCACCCTGATCGCCATCGCGATCGCGGTGCCGATCGGGCTGATGGCGGCCCGCAACGTCACGCCCAACCGCGCGCTGAACCTCTTCGCCAAGTTCGTGTTCGTGACCTCGCGCTCGGTGAACTCCCTGGTCTGGGCGCTGCTGTTCGTGGCGGTGTTCGGCCCCGGTCCGCTGGCCGGGACCCTGGCGATCGCGCTCCGCTCCGTCGGCTTCACCGGAAAGCTGTTCGCCGAGGCGCTGGAGGAGGCCAATCGCGGCTCGATCGAGGCCCTGCAGGCCGCGGGTGCCGGCCGGATGTCGACTTTGCTGCTCGGCTACTGGCCGCAGGTGAAGCCAGCCTTCTGGTCGATCGCGCTGTTCCGCTGGGACATCAACATCCGCGAATCCGCCGTGCTGGGGCTGGTCGGCGCGGGCGGCATCGGCGTCGCGCTCGATACTGCCCTGAACCTGCTCTACTGGGACCAGGTTGCCGTGGTGCTCGCCGCGATCTTCGGCGTCGTCATCCTGGCCGAGATCGTCGTGACGGCGCTCCGCGCCCGGACGCTCTGAGACGGGCCCCGGTCAGCGCCCCAGCGACATGCCGAGCGGCGGCTCGACCTCCGGCGGCAGCGGCGAGACGTAGCCCGCCGCGCCGACCCGGCGGGCGAGATCCGCCTTGGCGGCGTCGCGGAGGGCCGCGTCGGTCACCGCCCGGGCCCCGGTGGCGGCCATCGCCTTGGCGACCTGCACCATCGCCTTGTGGGCCGCGGGGGTCTTGCCCTGCGCCACCACCTGCCAGGTGTGGAACGGCGTGCCGATGGCCACCGTGGGCGCGTGGGCCTGGACGGTCGGCACCACCCAGCTGACGTCGCCGACGTCGGTGGACCCCACCGCCGGGTTGCGCGGCGCGTCGAGGGGCACGAGGAAGTCGGCGAGCGGCGCCTCGGTGCGCGGCATCCCCACGGCGCGGAACACAGCGTCGATGTCGCCGTCGGTGAGCGTCGCCCGGATCTTGCCGGCGAAGTCCCGGTCGGCCTCGTTGAAATGCGGCGGCCCGAGCTCCTCCATGACGCCGTGCAGCGCCCGCTCCAGGGGATCGTTGCCCAGCAGGTTCGACACCGCGCTGACGATCCGCACCTCGACGGCGGTCTCGGTCATCAGGGCGGCGCCCTGCGCGATCTTCTTCACCCGCTCGACCAGCGCCAGCATGCCGGGCAGGTCGCGGGCCCGGATCGAGTAGCGCACCGTCGCGCCGGCCTGGACGACGTTCGGGGCGATGCCGCCGGCGTCGAGATAGGCGTAGTGGACCCGCGCGTCGGACGGCATGTGCTCGCGCATGTAGTTCACGCCGACGCTCATCAGCTCGACGGCGTCGAGCGCCGAGCGCCCGAGATGGGGCGCGGCCGCCGCGTGGGCGGTGCGGCCGGTGAAGACGAAGTCGGCCCGGGTGTTGGCGAGGGCGACCGGCGGTGCCACCTCCCAGAAGCTGCCCGGATGCCAGGTGATCGCGATGTCGGCGTCCGCGAAGGCGCCGGCGCGGACCATGAAGGCCTTGGCGGCGCCGCCTTCCTCCGCCGGGCAGCCGTAGTAGCGCACGCGGCCGGGCGTCCCGGTCTCGGCGAGCCAGTCCTTCAGCGCGGTGGCGGCGAGCAGAGCCGCCGAGCCGAGGAGGTTGTGGCCGCAGCCGTGGCCGTGCCCGCCCGCCTCCACCGGCCGGTGCTCGGCGACGCCGGCCTCCTGCGACAGGCCCGGCAGGGCGTCGTACTCGCCGAGGAACGCGATGACCGGCCCGCCGTCCCCGGCCTCGCCCATCACGGCGGTCGGGATGCCGGCGACTGCCTCGGTGACCCGGAAGCCCTGGTGGCGCAGTTCGGCGACGTGCTCGGCGCAGGAGCGGCTCTCCGTGTAGCAGACCTCCGGCATGCCCCAGACCCGCTCGGACAGGGCGATCAGCCGTTCCGACTGCGCGTCGACGTGGCGCCACACGGCGTTGCGGTTGTCCATCGGGTCCACTCCGGGAAAGCTGCGCATCGAGGTCGCGCCACCATAGCGGGCTCCGCGCCGTCTTCGCGAGCGCAGCGAAGCGACCCAGGGTTGCGCGCCCTCGGGAAGCGTGGCGCCGCTGGATTGCTTCGCTCCGCTCGCAAGGACGGACACGGCGCGAGCCCCGCTGCTGCCTGACCGCATGCACTGCCCAGGCCATGCTCCTGCCCGAACCAAGCGTCCGTCGACACGTTCCGATTGAACCGTCACTGGCCCGCCCCTTGCCAAGGCCGCTGCCGGAATGTTGCTGTGCCTGTCACGGCGGTAAACGGGAAAGCGTACATGGACGAGCGGGATCTGCGCGGCCTCATCGGGCAGGTGAAGGACGGCCGCCTGTCGCGGCGCGCTTTCGTGCAGCGGATGGTGGCTGTGGGCCTCACCGCGCCCATGGCCGGTCTGATGCTGGCCGGCAACGGGGTCGCGATGGCGGCCGATATCCGGGCCGGCTACAAGCCGACCAAGGCCGGCGGCGGCGGCGCGCTCAAGCTGCTCTGGTGGCAGGCGCCGACGCTGATCAACCCGCATTTCGCCGTCGGCACCAAGGACCAGGACGCCTCGCGGATCTTCTACGAGCCGCTCGCCGCCTGGGACGCGGACGGCAACCTCGTGCCGGTGCTCGCCGCCTCGATCCCGTCCAAGGAGAACGGGGCGCTCGCCGCCGACGGCCGCTCGGTGGTCTGGACGCTCAAGCCCAGCGTGAAGTGGCACGACGGCAAGCCGCTCACCGCCGACGACCTCGTCTTCACCTGGGAATACGCCCGCGACCCCGCCACCGCGGCGGTGACGGCCGGGTCCTATAAGGATTGCAAGGTCGAGAAAGTCGACGACCTCAGCGTCCGGGTTCTGTTCGACAAGCCCACGCCCTACTGGTGCGACGCCTACGTGGGCATCGTCGGGATGGTGCTGCCGAAGCACCTGTTCGGACCCTACAGCGGCGCCAAGTCCCGGGACGCGCCCCAGAACCTCGCCCCGGTGGGCACCGGCCCGTACCGGTTCGTGGAGTTCCGGCCCGGCGACATCGTCCGCGGCGAGCGCAATCCCGACTACCACCTGCCGAACCGCCCGTACTTCGACACGGTCGAGATGAAGGGCGGCGGCGACGCGGTCTCGGCCGCCCGCGCCGTGCTCCAGACCGGCGAGTACGACTACGCCTGGAACATGCTGATCGAGGACGAGGTGCTGAAGCGCCTGGAGACCGGCGGCAAGGGCCGGGTCGACGTGGTCTACGGCGGCAAGCTCGAGTTCCTGCTCCTCAACGCCGCCGACCCGAACGTCGAGGTCGACGGCGAGCGCGCCTCGATCACCACCAAGCACCCCGCCTTCTCCGACCCGAAGGTGTGCCAGGCGATGAACCTCTTGGTCGACCGCAAGTCGATCCAGACCTACATCTACGGCCGCACCGGCAAGCCCACCGCCAACACGGTCAACGGCCCGGAGCGCTTCGTCTCCAAGAACACGAGCTTCGCCTTCGACCCGACCAAGGCCAACGCGCTCCTCGACGAGGCCGGCTGGAAGAAGGGCTCGGACGGCATCCGCGCCAAGGACGGCAAGAAGCTCAAGCTGGTCTTCCAGACCTCGATCAACGCCCCTCGCCAGAAGACGCAGGCGATCATCAAGCAGGCGGCCGCCAAGGCCGGCATCGAGATCGAGCTGAAATCGGTGACCGGCTCGGTGTTCTTCTCCTCCGACCCGGCCAACCCCGACACCTGCACGCATTTCTACGCCGACATGGAGATGTACGCCTACAGCATGACCCAGGCCGATCCGGCGATCTGGCTGCTCATGTACGCCTCCTGGGAGGTGGCCCAGAAGGCCAACAAGTGGCAGGGCCGCAACGTCGTGCGCTGGCGCAACGACGCCTACGACAAGGCCTACAACGCTGCCCAGAGCGAGCTCGACCCGGTCAAGCGCGCGGCGCTGCTGATCACCTGCAACGACCTCGCGGTCTCCGAGAACGTGCTGCCGCTGATCCACCGCGCCGAGGTCTCGGCGGTGGGCGCGACGCTCACGGCGCCCCGCAGCGGCTGGGACAACGACCTGTCGTTCCTGCCCGACTGGTACAGGGAGGCCTGAGCGGGAGCGCCGCGCCATGGGCGCCTACATCCTGCGACGGCTCCTGATCGCGATCCCGAGCCTACTCGGCATCAGCCTGATCCTGTTCACCGTCCTGGCGCTCGCGCCGGGCGACCCGTTCGGCGAGCTCGCCAGCAACCCGAACGTGCCCCCGGAGGTGCGGGCGGCGCTCCGCGTCAAGTTCGGCCTCGATGACCCGATCCTCACCCGCTACCTGCACTGGCTCACCGCCATGCTGCAGGGCGACTGGGGCTTCTCCTTCGCCAGCCGGGTGAACGTCGACACGCTGATCCTGCAGCGGCTGCCGACGACCCTGTTCATCGTCGGCTCCTCCCAGGTGCTGGCGCTGCTGATCGCCGTGCCGGTGGGCCTCTACGCCGCGCGCCGGCCCTACTCGCTCGCCGACCAGGTCGCCAACACGCTGGCCTTCGTGGGCTTCTCGCTGCCGACCTTCTTCACCGGCCTGCTGTTCATCCTGCTGTTCTCGATCAAGCTCGGCTGGCTGCCCTTCGTCTACCAGGCCGACCTGCCGGGATCCGGCCTGCCCTGGCTCTGGGCCAATGTCCGGCAGGCGATCATGCCGGTGGCGGTGCTGGGCTTCTTCCAGGCCGCCTCCTATACGCGCTACGTGCGCGCCTCGGCGCTGGACGTCGCCCGGCTCGACTACGTCACCACGGCCCGCGCCAAGGGCCTGACCGAGGGCACGGTGACCCGCCGGCACATCGCCCGCAACGCCCTGATCCCGGTGGTGACGCTCGTCGCCCTCCAGATCCCCGCGGTGTTCGGCGGCGCCATCGTCACCGAGCAGATCTTCCGGATCCCCGGCATCGGCTCGCTGCTGATCGACGCGATGCTGTCCAACGACACGCCGGTGGTGATGGCGGTGACCTTCGTGTTCGCCGGCCTCGTCATCCTGTTCAACCTCGTCGCGGACCTGCTCTATGGCTGGCTCGACCCTCGCATCGCCCTCCGATGAGGCGGTGCCCGTCGCCCGCGCGCCGGCCTCGCCGGGGCGGGAGACGTGGCGGCGCTTCCGACGGCACCGGCTGGCGCTCGCCAGCGTCGGCGTGCTGGCGCTCCTCGTCGCCGGCGTGGTGTTCGGCGGCCTGCTCTGGCCGGTCGCCATCGACGACATCGACTTCGCGGCCCAGCTCCAGGGCCCGTCCTGGGACCACCCGTTCGGCACCGACGATCTCGGCCAGGACCTGCTCGCCCGGATGATCTACGGCGGCCGGATCTCGCTCGCGGTCGGCTTCGCCGCCATGGCGGTGGCGAGCCTGATCGGCGTGCTGGTCGGCGCGCTCGCCGGCATGTCGCGCCGGTTCCTCGACCCGGTGCTGATGTGGCTGACCGACCTGTTCCTGTCGCTGCCGCAGCTGCCGCTGCTGCTCCTCGTGATCTACCTGTTCCGCGACAGCCTGAAGGCCGTGTTCGGCAGCCAGGGCGGCGTGTTCCTGATGATCGTCGCGGTGATCGGCGGCCTGCGCTGGATGCCGGTCGCCCGGCTGGTGCGGGCGCAGTTCCTGTCCCTGCGCGAGAAGGAGTTCGTGGAGGCGGCCCGCTCGCAGGGCGCGACGACCGGGCACCTCGTGCGCCGCCACATCCTGCCGAACGCGCTCGGTCCGGTGATCGTGGCGGCCTCGATCGAGGTCTCGTCCGCGATCATCGCGGAATCGACGCTGTCCTTCCTGGGGCTCGGCTTCCCGCCCGACATCCCGACCTGGGGGCGGCTCCTGTTCGACGCCAAGGACCATCTCGACGTCGCCCCGCACTGGGCGCTGTTTCCCGGCGGGGCGATCTTCCTCACGGTGCTGTCGATCAACTTCATCGGCGACGGCCTGCGCGACGCCCTCGACCCGCGACGGGTTCTCTAGCGATGACGGATCCAGTGGACCCGATCCTCTCGGTCTCAGACCTCACCGTCTCCTTCCGCTCGGACGGGCGCTGGCGCGAGGTCGTGCACGGCGTCTCGTTCGACGTGGGCCCGCGCGAGACCGTGGCCCTCGTCGGCGAATCCGGCTCCGGCAAGAGCGTCAGCGCCCTCTCGATCCTGCGCCTCCTGCCGCGGGACGCGAGCCGTATCGGCGGGCGCGTGCGCTTCGAGGGCCGCGAGCTGCTCGCCGCCCCCGAGGCCGAGATGCGGCGGGTGCGCGGCGATTCCATCGCCATGATCTTCCAGGAGCCGATGACCTCCCTGAACCCGGTCCTGACCATCGGATTCCAGATCGCCGAGGCGCTGATCCGGCACCGGGGCCTGTCGCGGTCCGCGGCCGAGGCGGAGGCGCTCCGGCTCCTCGACAAGGTCCGGATTCCGGCCGCTCGCTCGCGCCTGCACGAGTATCCGCACCGCTTCTCCGGCGGCATGCGCCAGCGGGTGATGATCGCCATGGCGCTCGCCTGCCGGCCGACGCTCCTCATCGCCGACGAGCCGACCACGGCGCTCGACGTCACGATCCAGGCCCAGATCCTCGACCTCATCAAGAGCCTGCAGGACGAGGAGGGCATGTCGGTCCTGTTCATCACCCACGACATGGGCGTGGTCGCCGAGATCGCCGACCGCACCGTGGTGATGTACCGGGGCCGCGCCGTGGAGGCCGGCCCGACCGCGCGGATTTTTTCCGAACCCACCGAGCCTTATACGCGGGCGCTGCTGGCCGCGGTCCCGCGCCTCGGGACCATGGCGGGCCGGGCCCGCCCGATGCGCTTCCCGGTGGTCGACCGGGCGACCGGCCTCGCGGCACCGACGCCCGAGACGCCCGACACCGTCAGGGCCGCCGAGCGCCCGGTGCTGGAGGTGCGCGACCTGACGACCCGGTTCGACATCCGCTCCGGGCTGCTCGGCCGCGTGACCGGCCGCGTCCACGCGGTGGAGCGGGTCTCGTTCAGCCTCGCGGCCGGCGAGACCCTGGCGCTCGTCGGTGAATCCGGCTGCGGCAAGTCCACCACCGGGCGCTCGATCCTGCGCCTCGTCGAGCCGCTCTCGGGCTCGGTCCTGCTCGACGGCGAGGACATCACGGGCCTCGATCCCAAGACCCTCCGCGCCCGCCGCCAGCGCATGCAGATGATCTTCCAGGACCCGTTCGCCAGCCTCGACCCGCGCCTGAGCGTCGGTGCGGCGGTGGCGGAGCCGCTGCTGATCAACCGCCTCGCCGCGCCCCGCGAGGCCCGGCGGCGGGCGGAGGATCTGCTCGCCCGGGTCGGGCTTCCGCCCGAGACCGCCGCGCGCTTCCCGCACGAGTTCTCCGGCGGCCAGCGCCAGCGCATCTGCATCGCCCGCGCGCTCGCCCTGAACCCCCGCCTGATCGTCGCCGACGAGGCGGTCTCGGCGCTGGACGTCTCGGTGAAGGCGCAGGTCGTGAACCTGATGCTCGACCTGCAGGCGGAGTTCGGCCTCGCCTACCTGTTCATCTCGCACGACATGGCGGTGGTCGAGCGGGTCAGCCACCGGGTGGCGGTGATGTATCTCGGCGAGATCGTGGAGATCGGCCCGCGCGCGGCGATCTTCGGCGACCCGCAGCACCCCTACACGAAGAAGCTGCTGGCCGCCGTGCCGGTCCCGGATCCGGCCCGGCGCGGCGAGCGGCACGCCCTGCCGGACGACGAGATCCGCAGCCCGATCCGGGCCCCCGACTACGTGGCGCCGGAGCGGCTCTACCGGGAGGTCGCCCCCGGCCACGTCGTGCAGGATTGGGGCACCGAGTGGGACGCGGGCGCCCGCCAGGGCGCGGCCGCCTGAAGCCGGCGGCCCGGACCCTCGCGCGCGATGCCGCGCGGTCCGCGACAGGATCCAGCGTAAAGCTTGCGGCACTGCTCGCAATACAGGCAATGTTGCTCAGAAAGCGATCAGTACCGGTAAGAAATCTTTGATTATTTCCGCATTAATGTCGGCCCTACACACGCGGTGTGTTGCCGCGATGAAGCGGTCGAGAGGCTTCCTTGCGCGCGAGCGATTTCCGATCCTTCCACGAGGCTTCGAAGCGCAGCGGCGTGATCCTGTCGTTCGGCGGAGATCTCTCGGAGAACATCCTGTTCTCGCTCGGGGAAGTGCTGAAGCTGCGCATGCGGCACGAGGAGACCGACGCCGCGGTCGCCAAGCGCGTCTTCTCGATCTTCGTCGAGCAGGCCCAGAACGTGATCCGCTACTCGGCCGACAAGGTCGCGCCCGCCGAGCCGCCGGGCCCCGCCCGGGTCAGCGCCGGCATGATCGCCGTCGGCACCGAGGAGGGGCGGTTCTTCGTGGTCTGCGGCAACGAGGTCGGCAGGACCGAGGTCCCGCGGCTGCGCGAGCGGCTCGACGAGATCGCCACCCTGTCGAGCGACGAGCTCAGGAAGGTCTACCGCGAGAAGCTGCGCCAGCCGCCGGACGAGGGCAGCCTCGGCGGCAGCATCGGACTGATCGAGATCGCCCGCCGGTCGAGCGCCCCAGTCGAGTACGACTTCCAGGATCTGGGCGCGGAGCGCAGCCTGTTCTGCCTCAAAGCCTTCATCTGAGGATCGCACGGACATGGACCGCATCACGCTGCCCCGGACCGAGCGCTCGCCCGAGGTCGATTTCGACTTCGCGTCGGGGCGGCTCGTCCTGCGCGGCGAATCCTACCCGGAGGACGCCGCCGCATTCTTCGGCCCGCTGCTGCAGGCCCTGCGCGGCCACCTCGCGGCGACCGAGGCGAGCCCGATCACCTTCGACGTCGCGCTCGCCTACTTCAACTCGTCGAGCGCCAAGGCGCTGATGAACCTGTTCATGCCCCTGGAGGACGCCGCCGCCGAGGGGCGCCCGGTGACGATCCGCTGGATGTTCGGCGCCGACGACGACGTGATCCAGGAGGCCGGCGAGGATTTCGCGGCCGACTTCGCGCATGCCCGGTTCGAGATGATCGCGAGCGTCCCCGCGTGAGCCCGCACCGGGCGCCGGCCCACGATCTCCTGTCCGAGCCGGCGGACGCCTTCAGCCTGTTCGACACCGAGGAGGCCGTTCTCGGCCGATCCGAGGTGATGCTGGCCCGCCTCGCCGAGGTCGGCGACGGGGTGCGGGAGCTCGCCGGCGCCTACCGGCGCAGCTACCACGAGCAGCGCCGGCTGGTGCGGCTGAGCGACCGGATGCAGCTCGACCTGCACCGCGCCAACCAGCGGATGGCCGAGCAGCAGCGCGCCCTGCGCCACCTCAACGACGCCCTCTCGGCGGAGATCGAGCACCGGGCGCGCCTCGAGGCCGAACTCCGCCGCCTCGCCGACACCGACCACCTCACCGACGCCCTGTCGCGCCGCCGCTTCCTGCAGATCTGCGAGGAGGTCTGGGCCCGGACCCAGTCGGGCGACACGCCCTCCAGCGTGCTGATGCTCGACCTCGACCGCTTCAAGCTGATCAACGACCGCTACGGCCACAGCGCGGGCGACACGGTCCTCAAGGCCTTCGTCGAGACCTGCCGCGACAGCCTGCGCGCGGTCGACGTGATCGGCCGCATGGGTGGTGAGGAATTCGCCATCCTCGTCACCGGCACCGTGATGGCCGAGGCGCAAGTCATCGCCGAGGCGCTCCGCCGCGCGGTGGCGCAGCGGCCGGTGCGCCTGGAGCACGGCCCGCTGCCGATCTCGGTGAGCATCGGCCTCGCGGCGTTCGGCCCGAGCGAGTCGATGTCGGCGACGCTCCGGCGGGCCGACGCGGCGCTCTACGCCGCCAAGCATGCCGGCCGCGACTGCGTGCGCTGCGCGGCCGAACCGGGCGCGTCCCTGACCTGAGGCGCCGCGCGCCCGGCCTCGGAGCGGAACCGCTGTGACACGGAGTGACGTCGCGTGAGCGGACCTGACACGGCCCTGGACAGCCCGCGTCTCGCCGGGGGGATCCGCGGCGCGCGACCGCTGCGGACCGGGGATGCCCTGGCGCGGCTCGGCTTCGCCGACATCGATCCGGTCCCGGCCGCCGGCGGCGCCGGGCGCGCGGGCGGCCTGCGCGGGGCCGGCCCGATCCGCCGGGGCGATCCCCTGTCGAAGCGCGGCTTCGCCGACGTGCTGGCCGCGGGCGCGCCCGCGGACGAGCTGATGAAGCCCGGCGCCCTGCGCGGGGCGGCCCGAGGCCGCGACCTCGACAGCCTGTCCCACACCCTGTTCCTGCGCATCTACCCGGTGATCGGCGCCCTCCTGCTGCTGACCCAGCTCGGGATCGCCTGGGTGACCTACACCGACCAGCTCCGGCTGTACGGCGACCGGGCGCATCTCCTCGCCCGGCTCACCGCCGCGGCGATCGCGCGGCCCGACTGGGCGCGCGACCCGGACGCCTACGACGGCCCGCTCAAGGCCCTGGCCGCCGAGCTCGATTTCGCCCACGCCGTCCTGCGCGACGCCGCGGGCCACGTCGTCGGGACGGCGGGCGCGGCGCTCCCCGCGCGGGGCTGGTCCACCCTCTCGGCCCAGGCCGACCTGTCGGTGCCCGGCCGCGCCGGCCCGGCGGGCAGCCTGACCGTCACGGTCTCCACGAAGGCGCTGCGGGACAACGCGGCGTGGCAGGTGATGCTCGCCCTCGGCGCCAGCGTCGGGCTGATGATCGCCTTCGTGGTCACCCTGCACGCCACCGTGCGCCGCCACGTCATGGCGCCGCTGATGCGGCTGCTGCTCGCCATGCGGGAGATCGAGCACAAGCGCTGGACGACCGTGGAGCTCGGGGGCGCCTACCGGCCGAGCAACGAGATCGACGTCATCAGCCAGGCCTTCAACCGCATGGTCGAGGGCCTGCGGAGCGGTGACGCCGCCAAGCAGCTCCTCGTCGAGCTGGAGCAGGCCCACGACAGGCTGGAGCGCGCCAACCGCCAGGTGGTCGAGAGCATCGGCTACGCTCGGCGCATCCAAGATTCGGTGCTGCCGGACCGCACCGCCCTGGCGGGCGCGGGGGTCGAGGTCGCGGTGCTGTGGGAGCCGCTCCACGTCGTCGGCGGCGACTATTTCTGGCTGGAGGAGATC
Source organism: Methylobacterium sp. Leaf361 (assembly GCF_001424445.1). Lineage (NCBI taxonomy): Bacteria > Pseudomonadati > Pseudomonadota > Alphaproteobacteria > Hyphomicrobiales > Methylobacteriaceae > Methylobacterium > Methylobacterium sp. Leaf361. The sequence goes on from NZ_LMPY01000011.1 coordinate 57,995, forward strand.
GACGGCCTCTGCGTGATCGCGGTGGCCGACTGCACCGGCCACGGCGTGCCCGGCGCGTTCCTGACCCTGATCGTCGCGACCGCCCTCGACCGGCTGCTGCACGAGCGCGGCCTGCGCGCGCCGGCGGCGATCCTGGCCGGGCTCGACGCGATGGTCCGCACGCAGCTCCGCCAGGACGGCCGCGGCGCCGAATCGGATGACGGGCTCGATTGCGGCCTGTGCGTCTGGGACCGCGCGGCCGGGACGCTGCACTTCGCCGGCGCCGGCCTGTCGCTCACGGTGGTCCGGGACGGCGTGGCCGAGCGCGTCCGCGGCGGCCGCCGGGGGCTCGGCTACCCGCGCCCCGCCCGTGACGGGCAGCCGGAGGACGTCGTCGCGGACGTCGCCGTTCCGGTGGCGGGCGCCACCTTCTACCTGATGACGGACGGCATCACCGACCAGATGGGCCGCGCGGCGCCCGACCGGGCGCCGCGGCTCCTCGGCCGGCGCGGCGTGGCCGACAGCCTCCTGCGCCACGCCGACCTGCCCCTCGCCGCCCAGACCGTGGCCCTCGAGGCCGATCTCGACGCCTATCGCGGGACCGAGGCCCGGCGGGACGACATGACCCTGGTGGCGTTCCGGCTTCCTCCGGCGACCGCCGCCGGCTGAGACCGGCCGTCCCCCTCGGGGCCATCGATGCCAGGTGCGCATCGATCGATCCAACAATGACGTTGGACAGGCCGTCCGGCCTGCGGCACTCCTGGGCCCGGCCCCGGGAGAGCCGTCGCGGTCGCCGCCGAGAGGTACCGCCAAGAACCGCCTCCGGGGCTTCCAGCGCGCCCGCGCGGACAAGACCTGGAGGAAGCCATGGCTGAGGACGCCGTCACCGGGATCCGCCTGCGGTCCGTCGCCCTGCCGCTGAGGACCCCGATCAGCGACGCCAAGGTGCTCACCGGCCGTCAGAAGCCGATGACCGAGATCGCGATCCTGTTCTGCGAGGTCGAGAGCCGGGATGGCCATCGCGGCCTCGGGATCAGCTATTCCAAGCGCGCCGGCGGGCCGGGCCAGTTCGCCCATGCCCGCGAGATCGCTCCGGCGCTGCTCGGGGCGGATCCGAGCGACATCGCCAAGGCCTGGGACACGCTCGGCTGGGCCGGCGCCTCGGCCGGCCGCAGCGGCCTCGCCGTCCAGGCGATCGGCGCCTTCGACGTGGCCCTGTGGGATCTCAAGGCGCGGCGGGCCGGCCTGTCGCTCGCCAAGCTCCTCGGGGCGCAGCGCGACTCGGTGCGCTGCTACAACACCTCGGGCGGCTTCCTGCACACGCCGCTGGAGGAGCTGCTCGTCAACACCGACCGCGCCCGGGCGAAGGGCATCGGCGGCATCAAGCTGAAGGTCGGCCAGCCGGACTGGGCCGAGGATATCCGCCGGGTCTCGCGGGTGCGCGAGCATCTGGGCGACGCCTTCCCGCTCATGGTCGACGCCAACCAGCAATGGGACCGGCCGACCGCGATGCGGATGGGCCGGACCTTCGAGCGCTTCAACCTGATCTGGATCGAGGAGCCCCTCGACTGCCTGGACGCCGCCGGGCACGCGGCCCTGGCCGCCGCCCTCGACACGCCGGTCGCCACCGGCGAGATGCTGACGAGCGTCGCCGAGCACTGGGACTTCATCCGCCAGGGCGGCGCCGACTTCCTGATGCCCGACGCGCCGCGGGTCGGCGGCATCACGCCCTTCCTCAAGGTGGCGGCGCTCGCCGAGTTCGCCGGGCTGACGATCGCGCCGCACTTCTCGATGGAGCTGCACATCCACCTCGCCGCCGCGCTGCAGCGGGAGCCCTGGGTCGAGCATTTCGAGTGGCTGGAGCCGCTGTTCAACGAGCGGCTGGAGCTGGAGGACGGCCGCATGCGCGTGCCGACCCGGCCCGGCCTCGGCCTCTCCCTGAGCGAGCGGGCGCTGGCCTGGACGCGCGAGACCGCCGGGTTCGGCAGCCTCGGCTGAGGCTCAGAAGGGGCGCTTCATCCCGGCCACGACGTTGCGCGGGGGCGCTGGCGTGGATCGTGCCGCCGGTGGCGGCCAGGACCGCGGCGCCGTTCCGCCGGCCCGCGGTCGGGTTGAGCGTGTCGGCGAGATTCTGGGCCGAGTCGGTGTCGACCCGGTCGAGCACGTTGCGCAGCTCGACGTAGTGGCTCAGCCGCTTGGCGAAGCCGGCATCCGCCTGTCCCGGCAGCGCCCGGTCGTAGTGCAGGTTGAGGTTCACGACCGTGAAGCCCGGCGCCTTCGGCAGGTTGGCGCTATCGCGGTGGAAATCGCTCTGGTCGACGGGGGGTGGCGTAGCCGGGGGCGACGCGGCCCAGGACGCTCCACTCCTGGCTCGGCCCGGTACGCTTTGCGGCCCGGACGGGCAGGCATCGGCCGCGGCGCTGCGGGATCGGCCGGGGCCGCGGGTGGCGGGTGTCGCGGAACGGTTGCCCCGCCTGTACCAATGTCCGCCGCCCGGCATTGGCCGGCGGGACGCGTTCGACGATGTCCGGGCCCGAACAGCGACATCGCCCGCTGTCTGCAGCTGATTGTTCAAGTAAAACTGCGCCCTTGCCGCGGGGTGGCATCCGCGATCAATTGCCGTTACGCTGCGTTTCTACCGATACCATTCTCTCATTTGACAATTTACAAAGAACAGATCTGGAGCGACAGGTCCATGTTGTGTGCCGAAGGAGAAGGGCAGCGCGGCGTTCCGGGCGGCACCCGCGCCGGTCCCGGCGCGGCGCAGCCGGTTCCGCGTTCCGAGGCGGCGGGCGAGATCGGCTCCGCGCGCCTCCTGCAGGGGCGCCGCGAGATCGTCATCCGCCACGGCGACCACGCCTATCGCCTGCGGGTGACCGCCAGCGACAAGCTGATCCTGACCAAATGAGCGCCCCCGTCCTCCTGTCGCGCCGCGCCCTCCTGGCCGCCGCCGCGGTCGGGGCGCTCGCCCCGCGCACCGCCGCCGCGCAGGCGGCCACCCGCATCGCCGCCCTGGGCGGGGCCGTCACCGAGATCCTCTACCGCCTCGGTGCCGGCGGTCGGATCGTCGCCGTCGACACGACCAGCCTCTACCCGCCCGAGGCCCTGCGCGAGAAGCCGAATGTCGGCTACCTGCGCGCCCTCTCGGCCGAGGGCCTGCTGGCGCAGCAGCCCGACCTGATCATCGCCGCCGAGGGAGCCGGGCCGCCCGCGGTCCTGGCGCAGCTGCGCGAGGCCGGGCTGCGCGTCGAGACGGTGACGGAACCGCCGAGCCCCGAGGGCGTGCTGGACAAGATCGAGACGGTCGGGCGCCTCACGGGTCTGGAGCGGGAGGCCGAGGCCCTCGAGGCCGAGGTCCGCACCCATTTCGCCGACCTCGCGACCCGGCGCGCCCGGATCGCCCGGGCGGCCCGGGCCCTCGTCGTCCTGTCGGTCCAGGGCAGCCGGACTGTCGTCGGCGGAACCGGCTCCTCGGCGGACGGCATCCTGACCCTGGCGGGCATCGCCAACGCGGCCGCGGGCCTGGAGGGCTTCAAGCCGATGACCGACGAGGCCATCGTGGCCGCCGCCCCCGACGCGGTGGTGATGATGCAGAACGGCCCCGAGCCGCCGAAACCCGAGAGCATCTTCGCCCCCGGCACGGCCCTCGGCCAGACGCCGGCGGCGGCGCAGGGCCGGCTGGTGGCCATGGACGGCCTCTACCTCCTCGGCTTCGGGCCGCGCACGCCCGAGGCCGCCACCGACCTGATGCGGGCGCTCTACCCGGACCTGCCGCGTGACTGAGCCGCGCGGCGGCGGGCGGGGGCCGTGAGCCGCCGGCTCGCGGCGCCCTGGGTGCTGGGGATCCTGGCGGCCCTGGTGCTCGCCGCCGCCCTGCTCTCCGTGAGCCTCGGGGCGATCCGCATCCCGCCGGAGCGGGTCCTCGCGGCCCTGATCGGGGAGGGGAGCGATCCGGCGCGCGCCCGCGACGCGCTGGTGATCCTCTCGATCCGCCTGCCCCGCACCCTGCTGGGGCTGATGGTCGGGGCCGGGCTGGCGGTCTCCGGGGCGCTGATGCAGGGGCTGTTCCGCAACCCCCTGGCCGATCCGGCGCTGGTCGGGGTCTCGTCGGGGGCGGGGCTCGCCGCCGCGGTCATCATCGTGCTCGGCGACCGGATCCTCGCCCGGCTGGGTGTCCCGGGCCCGCTGCCCTACGCCGCGCTGCCGGCCGGGGCCTTCCTCGGCGGCCTGTGCGCGACCCTCATCCTCTACGCCCTCGCCACCCGGTCCGGCCGCACCGCGGTGGCGACGATGCTGCTCGCGGGGATCGCGCTGGGGGCGCTGAGCGGCGCGCTGACCGGCCTGCTGACCTTCGTCAGCGACGACCGGCAACTGCGCGATCTCGCCTTCTGGTCCCTGGGCAGCCTCGGCGGCGCCACCTGGTCCAAGGTCGCGGCCTCGGCGCCGCTCATCCTGCCGGTGCTGGCCGCGGTCCCGTTCCTGGGCCGCGGCCTGAACGCGCTCGTCCTCGGCGAGGCCGAGGCGTTCCATCTCGGCGTCCCGGTGGAGCGGCTGAAGCGCGCCTGCATCGTGCTGGTGGCGGTGGCGGTCGGCGCCAGCGTGGCGGCGGCGGGGGTGATCGGCTTCGTCGGCCTCGTGGTGCCGCACGCCCTGCGGCTCCTGATCGGCCCGGGGCACCGGCTGCTGCTGCCGGCCTCGGCACTCCTCGGCGGCGCCTTCCTGGTGCTCGCCGACGTGGTGGCGCGCCGCGTCGCCGCGCCCGCCGAGCTGCCGATCGGGATCGTCACCGCGCTCGTCGGCGCGCCGGTCTTCCTGTGGCTGCTCCTCGGCCGGGTGCGGGCGGACGATGTCTGATCCGGCCCTGCTCGCGGCCCGCGACCTGACCGTCACGGTGGCGGGGCGCGACCTCGTGCGCGACGTCTCCCTGGCGGTGGAGGGCGGCACCCTGCAGGTGATCGTCGGCCCGAACGGGGCCGGCAAGTCGACCCTCGTCCGCCTGCTCAGCGGCGCCCTGCGCCCCACGAGAGGCACCGTCGCCTATGACGGTGCGCCCGTGGAGACGATCCCGCCCTGGCGGCTCGCCGCGACGCGGGCGGTGCTGCCGCAGGCGGCGCGGCTGGCCTTCCCGTTCGTGGCGGCCGAGGTCGCCCGGATCGGCCTCGACGGCATCGGCCGGGGCCTCGCGGCCCGCGACCGGGCGGCGATCCTGGCGCGGGCCCTCGCGCGGGCCGACGTGGCGCATCTCGCCGACCGGGCCTACCCGACCCTCTCGGGCGGCGAGCAGGCGCGGGTGCAGTTCGCCCGCGTGCTCTGCCAGCTGGAGGCCGGCCGCACGGTCGCGGACCGGCAGGTGCTGTTCCTCGACGAGCCGACCGCGAGCCTCGACCTCCGGCACCAGGGCGCGCTGCTCGACGCCGCCGCCGGGCTGGCGGCGACCGGCGTCGCCGTGGTGGCGATCCTCCACGACCTCAACCTGGCGGCCGCCTACGCCGACCGGCTGCTGGTCCTCGACGGCGGCCGGCTGGTCGCCGGCGGGCGGCCGGTCGAGGTCCTGACCGACGACCTGATCGCCGGGGTCTTCGGCGTCCGCTGGCCGGTCGGGCGGGTGCCCGCGGGCGGCCAGCCCTTCCTGCTGCCGCACCGGGATAAGGCCGGTCGCGCGCGGGGCTGATCGGATTTCGCGGGTCCCGGACGGCGTCCGGCCCGCGCCGGAACGCAATGCGCGGCGCGCGGACCAGCAATCCCGGAAACACCGGTTGCACATCTCTGTCGCGATCTGAGAGAAAAGCTTCAGCAAGCCAGCCATCCGCCAGCCAGCTCTCGGAAACGACTGTGCGCGGGCGTCTGTCATCATGGCTCATGCTTTCCATCGGGCGCTCGCCGCCCTCGGCGTCGCGCTGGCGACCCTGCCCGGCGCCCGGGCGGAGGAGGCCGGCCCGGCCGCGCGCTCCGAGCCCGAGATCGGCCTCGACACCCTGTCGGTCACCGCGACCAAGACCGCCGTCCCGGCCGTCGACGCCCTGTCGGGCACGAGCGTGGTCCCGCGAGCCGCGCTCGACCGCCTCCAGCCCGGGCGCCTGTCCGAGGTGCTGCGCGACGTGCCCGGCGTGACCACCCAGGAGAACCGGAACGATCCAGCGCAGGCGATCAACATCCGCGGCCTCCAGGATTTCGGCCGGGTCAACGTCCTGGTCGACGGGGCCCGGCAGGATTTCCAGGTCTCGGGCCACGGGGCCAACGGCATGTTCTACCTCGACCCCGAGCTCGTCGGCGGGGTCGACATCACGCGCGGGCCGACCGCGACGGTCTACGGCTCCGGCGCCATCGGGGGCGTCGCGGCGTTCCGCACCCGGTCGATCGACGACATCCTGGCCCCCGACGAGCGCGCCGGATTCGTGCAGAAGCAGGGCTTCGGCACGAACGGCCAGCGCTTCGTGAACAGCTCGGCGCTCGGCGCCCGCATCGGCACCGCCGCGGACCTGTTCGGGCAGTTCGTCTTCCGCGCCACCGCGCCCTATCGCGACGGTGCCGGCCTGCCGGCGCCCGACACCGGGAGCGACCTGAACGCGGGCCTCGCCAAGCTCACCCTGCGGCCGGCGGAGGGGCACGCGCTCCGCGCCACGGCGCTCCTGCAGCGATTCGCCTTCGTCAACGGTGGCGACACCGGCGCGGGGGCCCGGTTCGCCGACGCCGTGCAGGCCGACACCGTCACCTTCGGCTACCGGTTCGCCCGGCCGGACGTGCCGCTCGTCGACCTCAGCCTCGACGGCTACGCGACCACGACCCGCGACGCGCTGACCTTCCTGCAGGACTCGCCGCGGGGTCTCTACGGCCGGCTCGGCACCCGGGCCGGCGACCGCCTGACCTACGATCTCGCGACCGCGGGCTTCGACGCCCACAACACCGCCCGGTTCGAGACCGGTCCGGTCGCGCACGCGCTCACCCTCGGCGGCGACGGCGTGGCGGATCGCGTCCGGACGACCGACCAGGCCGGCGGCTTCGGCGCGGCCTTCACGCCGTCGGGGCGGCGGGAGCTGGCCGGCGCCTTCCTCCAGGACGAGATCCGCGGCGCGCCGTGGCTGCGAATTGTCGGCGCGCTCCGGCACGACGGCTACCGTCTCGACGGCGGGGGCTATCGCGCGCGGGGCGCGCGGGTCTCGCCGAAGATCACGGTCGGCGTCGCGCCGCTCGGCGGCCTCGAGGTCTACGGGACCTACGCCGAGGGGTACCGCGCCCCGACGATCACCGAGACGCTGATGCAGGGCATCCACCCGTTCCCGGCCTTCGCGATCCTGCCGAATCCGGCCCTGCGGCCGGAGGTGGCCCGCACCGTCGAGGCCGGCGCCAACCTGCGCGCCGACGGGGTGCTGGGGCCGGAGGACGCGCTGCGGGCCAAGCTCGCGCTGTTCGACACGGCGGTCGACGGTTTCATCGACATGGAGGCCGTCGGGCCGGCCTACTACGTCCCGGCGATTCCCGGCATCCCGGCCTCGATCTGCGTCGCCCGGCCCGGGCGCTTCCCCTGCGTGATCCCGGCGCGGTCCTACCAGTACCGCAACGTCGCCAGGGCCGACCTGTCGGGCGCGGAGCTGGAGGGAACCTACGATTGGGGCCGGGGCTTCGTGTCGCTCGCCGCCACCCATGTCGACGGCCGCGACCGCGCCACCCGCGAGAGCCTGCTCACGGTGCCGCCGGACCGGATCGGCACGACGCTGGGCCTGCGCTTCCTCGCCGACCGGCTCGTCGTGGGCACGCGCCTGACCCTGGTGGAGGCCCGCACCGACCTGCCCGCCGCCGCGCGGAGCCGGGCCAGCAAGGCCTACGGGCTGGTGGACCTCTTCGCCACCTGCGCGGTCACCGACCGCATCACCGCGGACGTCGTCGTCCAGAACGCCCTCGACCGCCGCTACCGCGCGTACCGCGACGCGCTGGCGAGCCCGGGCCTCGTCGCCAAGGCGTCGCTCAGCATCGCGTTCGCGACCCGGTAGGCGCGGCTAGAGCCGCTCCCGATCGGGTTGGGACGGGTGCGATTGCCGAGCCCGTGCCGCACGCGGCGCGGGTCCCCTCTCCCCTGCGGGAGAGGGGGCATGGGAGAGGACGGATGGCGCGGCTGTCTCGACTGGAGACGCCCGTGTTCCAGACCGTTGCAGAACGATCGGGAACGACTCTAGCGATAGCGCGACGGGTGGTATTCCCGGTAGCTCACGCCGATCACGGCCGCGAGCAGCCCGGCCCCGCGGCATAGCGTGTAGCCGCCGCCGATCAGGGTCGCCGGCCTGAGGGACAGGCCGGCGACCCCGAGCCGCAGAAGGCCGCCGCCGAGGCGCACGAAGCCGCGGCCCGCGTTGGCGAGCCGGCCGCCCACCGTTTCCGGGCGGAGCCGGCCGAGATAGGCCTCGACGCTGCCGCTGCGGTACCAGCGCGCCAGCAGCCAGCGCACCCGCATCCGGTGCGTCGGGATGCTGTCGTAGACCACGGCCTTCTCGGCCCAGGCGATCCGGTGCCCGGCGAGCATCAGGGCCCGGAAGAAGAACGTGTCCTCGCCGCCCATCGTGTTGAAGCGCATGTCGAAGGACAGGCCCAGCGCCCGGATCACCCGCAGGTCCAGGAGCGCGTTGGCGGTGTAGCCGTCCTCCACGTAGCCGTCGCGGACCGGCAGGCGCTTGGCGAAGAAGCCCCCGGCGGCCGCCCAGGCGGGCGGAACCCGGTCGAAGAACGGCACGACCGGCCCGACGCAGGCCGCGACGCCCGCGGCGAGGGCGGTCTCGAGCAGGTTGTGGAGCCAGTCGCGGTCGGGAAACTCGTCGTCGTCGATCAGAGCGACCCAGTCGGCGCCGGCCGCGGAGGCCTCCGCGAGGCTGCGGTTGCGGACCGCGGCGAGGCCGCGGGTCTCCTCCCGGGCATAGGTGACGGGGAAGCGGCCGGTCGCCCGGTAGGCCTCCACCACCGGGACGGCGGCGCGGCTGCGCCCGTTGTCGATGATCAGGATGCGCAGGGCGGTCTCGGCGAGGCTGCCGAGCCGCTGCTGGTCCAGGGCCTTGAGCAGGCGCGCCAGCCCCACGGGCCGCTCGCAGGTGCAGATGCAGATGCACAGGCGCATCGTCTTACCTCTGTCCGATCGGGTGGGCGTGCGGCCGCGGCCGCAGGCGCTTGCCCGCCGCCGCCAGCAGCGTCGCGGCCAGGAACCGCCAGATCCGGGGATGCCGGAGCGCCAGGGTCGCGCCCGCGCGCCAGCGGCCGGCCTGGGCCGCCTCGATGACCTGGGCGATCAGCCGCGTCACCGCGAGGCCGTCGCGGTAGGCGCGGCTGCCGTGGCGGATCTCGGCGGAGCGCGACCGCGCCTCGGCGAGGCGGCCGTGCTCGGCCCGGGCCGCGAAGGCCGCGTCGAGGCGCGCGATGTCGGCCTGGCGCAGCCGGTGCGACAGCGAGGTGGGTCCGCGCCGGTAGCCGTAGCCCGCGTAGGTGGTGACCACGAACCGCGCCCCGGCCGCGAGGGCTTCCAGGCACAGCAGGAAATCCTCCCCGATCCGGACGCCCTCGTCGTACCGGATGCCGTGCCGGCGCAGGATCTCGGCGCGCATCATGGGCTTGAGGTAGCCGAGCTTGGTCACCCGGCTGAGCAGCTGGTTGCTGGCGATGTACTTGGCGAGGTCGATCTCGAACAGGTACGGCTCCCGGCCGCCCTCCAGCATGCCAGGCCCCTGCGGGTCGAACATGTCGGTGAACGGGATCGGGTTGTCGGCGACGATGTCGGCATCCGCCGCGAGCGCGAGATCGAGCAGGGTCCGGGTGCGGTCGGGCAGGATCAGGTCGTCGGCGTCGAGGATCGCGATCCACCGGCCCCGGGCGGCGTTCAGCGCCGCGTTCCGGGCGCTCGACGGGCCCCGGGGCGTGCCCGGTCCGGCATCGGCGAGGGGAATGACGCGGACCCGCGGATCGGCTTCCGCCAGGCGCGCCAGCACGGAGGCGGTCCCGTCCCGCGAGCCGTCATCGACCGCCACCACCTCCACGGCGACGCCGGTCTGGGCGAGGGCGGAGCGGATGGCCGTCTCGATCCAGGGCGCCGCATCGTGCGCGGCCATGATGAACGAGACGTCCACGAAGGTGCCCCGAGCATCGGACAAGAGTTGATCCGCCATCGCGCTTCCTGGGCCGCCGGGCGCGGCCTCCGAGACCGCCCCCGACTTTGGCCGGAAGCGATCGGCGCGCACGACGCTCAAAGGGCGTAGGGCGGCCGCCATCCCCTCCCATTGCGGGGGATGGCCCCGACGGCCGGAACGGGTCAGTGCGTGTCGGGGGCTGTGTCGCCCGCGGGGCGGGAATTCCGGACGCTGAGGCCCTTCGCCAGAATCGTCCGGACGTGGGCGCGCAATTTTTGTTTTCTCTCCGCCGAGGCAGGAGAATCTTTTTTGAGGCTCGAATCGCCGGAGGCTGCCATGTCGAACGCCCCTGAGGCTCGTCACCGCGCGCCGCCATCGCCGAAGCGGCCGCAAGGGTGATCGGCGATACCTATAATGGATTATTTGGCTGGAATCTCGACATTATTGCAACGCAACCAACGAAAACAGTTTTGATGTTTGTTAAGGTTTATGTCTCCTACTGAGCATTGTCGGACGTGGGCGAACTACGTAGGTAGTATCCGAGGGCCCTCCCGAGGGCGGAAATCAGGGAGGAGATGAGTGCCCAGTCGCTTCTATTTCGACATCGAGAACGGCGAGGAGACGATCCGCGACGCGCAGGGCGTGGAAGCCGCGGACTTGGCCGAGGCGCTCGCGGAGGCCCGCAGCGTGATCGACGAAATGGCGGGTGAACTGGAGGTCGCGGGACCGGCCGGCGCGTGGACGCTCGTCGTGCGCGACGCCACCGGCGCGGAGGTCGGCCGGGTGCCGATCAAGGGCTGAGCCGGGGACGCGCGAGCGGATTACGGGCCGACCAGCGCGGAGGCGCCGACCCGCCGGCGCGGGGCCCGCAGCAGCCGGCGTGCGGGCCGCTCCAGGAGTCGCCACGACAGTTCGGCCAGCAGCAGCGTCAGCATCAGGTCGAGCGCCATGGAGACCGAGCGCGGTCCGGCGACGTCGAGGCCGACGAGGGCCAGCACGCGCTCCGCGTGGAGCGGCACGTGGAACAGGTAGGCGGCGTAGCTGATCACGCCGATCCGGCGCAGCCACGGGATCTCCAGGAGGGCGACCGCGCGGCCCTCCCGCGCCTCGACCACCTGCAGTAGCAGCAGCGCCGCCAGGACGCCGCTGAGGCGGCCGAGAACGAGCCACCAGCCGGTCGGCGCGATCAGGAGCGGCAGGGCCACGAACAGGGCCAGCACGCCGGCCAGGGCGGCGTCGCGGGCGAGCCAGGCCGGGAGCGGCCGGGTGCGCAGGCCGGCGAGGCCGCCCAGCGCGATCAGTCCGACATTGGCCAGGGTGTCGACGTCGAAGCACCGCGGCGCGGCGCCCGCCCGCCACAGGGCACCGTGCGCCAGGACGCTGATCCCGACCAGGAGCCAGCACAGCGTGCCGAGGTGGCGCCGCGGCAGGAACAGGGCCGCCGGCGCGAACAGTAGGTAGAATTGCTGCTCGACCGCGAGGCTCCAGAGATGGCCGAGCTCGGTGCCCCAGCCGTTCAGCTCGATGTAGATGTTGGTGACGTAGAACCACGTCGCGAGCTTGAACGCGTCGTTGCCGAGACTGGCCGGGTCGCCGGGCCGGACCGTGTAGAGCACGAACAGGAAGACGTAGTAGACCGGCACGATCCGGGCGACGCGATTCCGGTAGAACAGCCCGAGGCTGCCGAGCGGGGTCGACGCGCCCGCCTCCACGGCCGTGCGGGCCGCGGCGAGGATCCGGACGATCAGGAAGCCGCTCAGGACGAAGAACAGCCACACGCCGGCCGTGCCGAGAGCCTCGGACCTCGGGCTCGGCGCCTTGTGGCTGACGAAGACCATCAGGAACGCCAGGGCCCGCAGGCCGTCGAACCCGTTGATGCGGCGCTCTGAAGGGGCCACGGCGCGTCCTGTCCGGTGATCGACCGCGCCGCGCCGGGGCAGAACGCGCCCGCGCGGCCGGGTCCGGCCGGGAGGGCCGAGCAGCCCGGTTTAGACCGGCCCCCGCGCCGGGGGCCCTTACCTCGATCGGCGGACGGGACCCTCCCCGAAAGCGGTCCCGCCGCCCGGTAGGGCCGTCAGCGGCGGCGGATGAGCAGGACGACGAGGCCGACGGCGACGGCCGCCCCGGCCTGGGCGGCCAGCAGCGCGAGCAGGAACCCCTTCGGTAGAACAACCGCGAAACCGATCGCTCCTCCAATCAGTGCAGCGAACACGAGCACGACCAGCAACGCCTTACCTCCATTGATGGATCGGCGGCCGTCTTGTTGCCGAACCGGTCGTGGGCCCAGTGTTGTCGCAAGGGTTCCGCCTGCGATCGACGCCCCTTCGGACCGGCCGAGCGCCGCCGAAGCCGGCTGCGGCGAGGCTGGCCGAACCGGCCGGCTGCGCACGTCGCTCCGCAAGTTCCGATCCCGTCTCACCCCGAGTCAAGGAGCCGACATGTTGCGCCCGGCTGGGACCCCGACGCCGATCGAGTCGTCGACGCCGCAGGATATGGTCGAGACGCTGAACGAGGCGTTGGTCAAGACATTGCCGGCCCCGCGGCAGGCCGGCCCTGGCCTCCGGGCGAGCTGGGCGATGAAGCGCGTCCTCGACGCGACGATCGCGCTGACGGCGCTCTTCCTGCTTCTGCCCCTGCTGCTGTTCATCGCCCTGCTGATCTGGGGCAGCGACGGCCGGTCGCCGATCTTCCAACACAAGCGCCTCGGCCGGCACGGGCGCCCCTTCGGATGCCTGAAGTTCCGGTCCATGGTCGCGGACGGCGACGCGGTGCTGGCGCGGCATTTCGCCGAGAATCCCGAGGCCCGGGCGGAGTGGGAGGCGTCCTTCAAGCTCACCCACGATCCCCGCGTCACGGCGCTGGGCCATGTCCTGCGCAAGACGTCCCTCGACGAGCTGCCGCAGCTCTGGAACGTGCTGCGCGGCGAGATGAGCCTCGTGGGGCCGCGGCCGATCGTCCAGGCCGAAGTCGTGCGCTACGGCGCCGACTTCACCGCCTGCTTCTCCGTTCCGCCGGGCCTGACCGGCCTCTGGCAGGTCTCCGGGCGCAGCGACACGGGCTACGCCGAGCGCGTCGCCCTCGATTGCGCCTATGCCAGCCAGTGGAGCCTTCGCCGCGACCTCGCCATCCTGCTCAAGACGGTTCCGGCCGTGCTGAGCCAGCGCGGCAGCCGCTAGGGCCATGACCGGTCGGCCGCGCCGCGCCCGCCGCGCCCGCCGCGGAGCGCGCCGATGAAGGGCATGATGCTCAACGCCCTGCTGGGCGTGATGCTGGGCCGCTTCGGCTCGGTCTGGCGGCTGCTGGTCTTCGTCCCGATCGTCGCGGCCGAGGTCGGCTACGGCCTCCTCGTCTACAACCTGAGCGCCGGCGCGTGCCTGCGGCGCGGGACGGCGCTGCTGGTCTGCGGGCAACTGGCCTTCCTGCTCGGCGCCCTGCTGCGGCCCATCGCCAACGAGCGGTGAGCCGTCCGGGCTCGGCGCGGCCCGGCGCGGCGAAGCGGACACGTCAGGCCGGATCCTCCTCGGCGGCCGGCGCCTGAAGGCAGAGCCGCCAGAACTCCACGAAGCCGGCGGCGTACGCGGCGATGACGAGGCTCGACCAATGCATCGCGTGGCTCCGGGCGCGTTCGAGGGCCCAGCCTGCCGCGGAGACGTTAAGATTTAGCCCGGCCCGGTGTCGGGTCCGGTGTCGGGTCCGGTGTCGGGTCCGGTTCCAGGGTCCGGTGCCCGGCGCGGTGTCATGTGTGGTCCGATGCCCGGGGCGGTCGCCGGTGCGGCGTCCGCCCGCCGGTGCGGCTAGCGGCAGACGATCGATTCCTTGAAGCCGCACGGATCGCCCATCCGGGTGAACGCGACCCGCTCGAACAGCGCGGTGACCGGCTGTCCCGAATACTCCGTCGGTCCGAGCCACGACGCGAAGTCCGGGCCCTGTCCCGACCAGACGCTGAGCATGATCTTGCTCGGATGGGAGGGAAGCGGCCGGTCGGGCGTGCCGACGACCTCGCGCAGCAGGCGCCCGTTGACGTACCAGCGCAGGCGGTCGGGCAGCCACTCGAAGGCGTAGTCCGCGGTGGTGGTCGCGGCGTCGAAGCCGAGGGCGTCGAGGCTGACGTGCTCGCCGACGCCGCCGACGAAGTAGTTGAGCTGGACCTTGCTCGTGTCCTTGCCGAGCCACTCGAAATCGATCTCGTCGTTCGTCCGCCGGTCGCCGTTGTCGGGGCCGTTATAGGTGAAGAACGCCGAGACCATGCCCGACCCGGTGCCGGCCCGCATCCGGACCTCGTAGGTACCGTAGCCGTAGCGCTCGCGGGTCTGGATCTCGGCGCAGCTGAAGGGGCGCTCCTTGTAGGTGATGTCCGTCAGGGACAGCGAGAGTTCGCCGGGCGTCGCGATCCGGGCGCGGTGCTTCGACCACGTGCAGCCCTGCCAGTCGCCGTTGACCCAGCCGTCCGAGACGTACCAGCGGCGTTCGTTCAGGGTGCTGAACAGTTCCACGAAGGATGCGCCGCCCTGGGCAGCCTGGGCCGCGGCGGGAGAGGCGGGAGAGGCGGCCTGGGCCGCGGCCGGCGGCGTGGCGGTCTCGCCCGCGCTCGCGGGATAGGCCTGCAGGAGAAGCGTCGCCGCCACGCAGAGGCGGCGGCCCGGGCCGGACCAGATCGTCATGCGCACGTCCTCAAACCAGTCGCCGCAGGATCGCGGCGGCGCGCATCGTAGCGGCGGGGGCGGCTCCGGCCGGGGATCATTCGGACGACCCGGCCCGGGGCCGGCCCCCTCCTTTCGGACGATCTCGCGCGCCGCGCCGGGATCGCCCTAACGTGCCGGCGGACCGGCCGCGGCGCGGACCGGCCGGAGAGTCGCGGAGTCGTCCGGTGCGCAGCTTAGAGGCCTCGTCCCCCGTCCCGGAGGTCTGCGTCATCATCGCGGCCCGGGACGCCGCGGACACGATCGGGACCGCCGTCGCCTCGGCGCTCCGGCAGCCGGAGGTCGCCGAGGTCATCGTGGTGGACGACGCCTCCGCGGACCCGACCGGCGCGGCCGCCGCGGCGGCCGACGACGGTACCGGCCGCCTGCGGGTTATCCGGCTCACCGAGAATGTCGGACCCGCCGAGGCCCGGAACCGCGCCATCGCGGCCGCCCGCGCCCCGCTGCTCTGCATCCTCGACGCCGACGACTACTTCCTCGAGGGCCGGCTCGGCCGGCTCCTCTCCGCGCCCCGGACCTGGGATCTGATCGCCGACGACATCGTCATGGTCCGCGGCCGCGAGGCGGCCTCCGCCGCCGGCCTCGTCACCGGACCGGGGCGGCCGCAGCGGCTCACCCTCGCGGCCTTCGTGACCGGCAACATCCCCCGTCCCGGCGCGAGCCGGCGCGAGCTCGGCTTCCTGAAGCCGATCATGCGGCGGGGTTTCCTGGACCGGCAGGGGCTGCGCTACGACGCGCGCCTGCGGCTCGGGGAGGATTACGCCCTCTACGTCGAGGCGCTGGCGGCCGGGGCGGTGTTCGCCGTGACCGCGCCCTGCGGCTACGTCGCGGTCGAGCGGTCGAACTCGCTGAGCGCGCAGCACCGGACGGACGACCTCGGGGCGATGCTGGCCTTCGACGACGCCATGCTGGGCCGGCCGGGTCTCGCCCCGGAGGCGCGGGCGGCCCTCCGGGCCCACCGCGCCGCCACGGCGCGGCGCTGGCAGCACCGGCGCGTCCTCGACCGGCGGCGCGCCCAGGGCTACGCGGCGGCCCTGCGGGAGCTGCTCGGCACGCCCCTGGCGTGGCGCCACATCCTGTCGGTGACCCTGGCGGACAAGCTCGCGCGCCTCGTGCCCGCGTCCGTGCCGGAGCGGGAGACCGGTCCGCGCCTGCTCCTCGGACCGGAGCGCCGCCTCGAGCCGGCGCGCTGAGCCGGCGCTGGGTCGGGCCGGCAGCGGCGCGTCAGCGGTCGCGCTCGTCCCTGCGCGCCCGCACGGCCGCCACGTCGGACCGGACCTCGTCCAGCGCGCTGCGGACCCGCTCCAGGGCCGTCGAGACCGTCGCGTCCAGGTCCGGATCGACGGCGTCCGGCGCCGTGCCGTGAGGGAAGCTGTCCAGCAGGTAGGGCATCATCTTGCCGTGGAGCGCCGTGTAGGCACCGGGACTGGACAACTCGTAGACGACCGCGAGAGCGTGATAGGCTCGGACGAGAACCTCGAGCGCGACATCCGCGCTGCGCGCCCCCCGATCGCAATCATCGCTGCCCATCATCGTGCTTGATAATTTATTGCTGCCCCGTCCGCCGGGTAACATGCCCACCTAAGACTGTCGACGTCGGGAGCCATTGCAATCTTCGATCCCCTATGGCGCGGGGCCGTTTATCCGCGCGCCATGGCTCGACTGCAACAGTCACTGAATAGCGGGGGGCAATTCAAGGTCTCGTCTAGCCGCGGAGCTGCCGCTTCGGCCGGATCATTGTGGCGATCTTGGTCTCGACCTCGACCAAAACGCTGTTCACAAGGTGAATGGCGCCGTCAACTGTACCGGTTGTCAGGCTCTCGTCGCGGCTCGTCTCTTGGATGATGCGGAAATTGTCCTCGACGAACGCGCGGATCTTCTGCTGGACGTCGACGAACTCTCCCGGATGGGCCGTCTCGTAGAGGAGCGCCAGGGCCAGGTAGGCGCGCCCCACCATGTCCAGCGCCAGGGTCGTGCTGACCTCAGAATGTCCGGCGTCCGGGGGCGACACGACGACTGAATTTCCTGTCGGATGTTAGTTATTTACACTAACACGGACTTTATTCGGCGCCAACTGCGCCGATGATCGGTGATGTGGATTCTGCATTGATTCCCGTCAACCGTGGGCCGGTCCCCGGCGGGGCGGTCGGTGCCCGGTCGGAGCGCCGACACGACGCGCGCGGGCGCCGCGCCCGCCAGCAATCCTCGCCACAGTGATCAACGGACCGCCGGCGGGCCGGTCCGGGTGAGCCCGGCTCGGGTGGTGAGACGCGTCCCGTCGCGTGCGGCGCGGGCTCCGTGACCGTCCCGGGCCGATCGCGCGCGGCGTTAACGGCCGGCGGTGGCCCGGCGCTCGGCGCGGTCTTGGCCCGGCGCCAGATCCTGCGCGATCCGCAGCTTGAGCGCGAGGATCCGGTTGTGTCGCGCCATCGCGAGGAGCGACTCGGCGGTCCCGACATCGCCGCGCATCCGCAGCGCGTGGGCGGCCAGCGCCATCTGGGCAGCCATCGCGTCCGCCTGGCGGGCGGCGTGCGGGACGTTCTGGGAGAGGGGCATTCCGGATGGCCACGGTTCGAGGGCTCAGCCGATCCTCCGGACGATCCGTTAACGATATCTTAATGGCCGCACCCCCGCGCCGGCCGAGCGGCGCGGGCCGTCACTTCCGGATGGGCAGGCGGCCGACCAGCCAGCCCTCCTCGTTGCGCACGAGGAGGGTCCAGGGCGGCTCCCGGCCGTTTCCCGTAATCTCATCGGCCATCTCGGCGATCACGCTACGCGCCTCGATCAGGGCTTCCTCGAGGCCAGCGGCCTCGACCCCCACGTGGTCGTGGATCGTCTCCTCGGCATTTGCGATCTCGAAGTAGAAACGCGCCGCCAACAGGGTTCTCCTCCGCCGGAACTCTTCGGGGAGTTCAGTTCTATAGACCGGTGTTAGCATCTTAGCCGTTCGCGCTCCCGGACAAAGCGGTCGGGAAAAAGCAGCCTGTCTTTGACAATTCGGGTGATGCGCCGGGAAAATGTTCGCGCGATCGTCGACCGGCGCCGCCGGATCAGCCGAATGGCGTAGCCGCCCGGCCGCCGCCATGGCCGGATGGCGATGTAAGGCGCGGTTCGGGGCGGCCCGGCTGCCGGTTCGGGACGGGCCGCGGCGGGGTCTGGCCGGTCGGGCCGAATCGTCGCCGCTACGCCCGATCGGCCGAGCCGCGTACGCCTAAGATATGATGTTGGTGGCGCTGTCGGGCCGCCGTAGACCCGAGCGTCGGTGCGATCGCGGCGAGGATTCCATGAACATCACGATGGTCGGGTCGGGCTATGTCGGTCTGGTCTCTGGCGCGTGCTTTGCGGATTTCGGCCACACGGTCGTGTGCGTCGACAGCAATCGCGGCCGGATCGACGCGCTGAATGCCGGCCGGATGCCGATCTACGAGCCGGGCCTCGAGGCCCTGGTCGCCGAGAACGTCCGCCAGGACCGCCTGTCCTTCATCACCGACCTGGAGGCGGCGGTCGGTCAGGCCGACGCGGTCTTCATCGCGGTGGGCACGCCCTCCCGCCGCGGCGACGGCTTCGCCGACCTGAGCTACGTCTACGCGGCCGCCCGCAGCATCGCGCGCGCGCTGCGCGGCTTCACGGTGGTGGTGACCAAGTCGACCGTGCCGGTGGGCACCGGCGACGAGGTCGAGCGCATCATCCGCGAGACCAACCCCGAGGCGCAGTTCGCGGTCGTCTCGAACCCCGAGTTCCTGCGCGAGGGCGCGGCCATCGCCGACTTCAAGCGCCCCGACCGCATCGTCGTCGGCACCGACGAGCCGCGGGCCGTGGCGGTCATGGAGCAGATCTACCGCCCGCTCTACCTCAACGCCGCACCGATCGTCGCGATGAGCCGCCGGACGGCCGAGCTGACCAAGTACGCGGCGAACGCGTTCCTCGCGGCGAAGATCACGTTCATCAACGAGGTGGCGGACCTGTGCGAGGCGGTGGGCCGCCGGACGGCCGAGCTGACCAAGTACGCGGCGAACGCGTTCCTCGCGGCGAAGATCACGTTCATCAACGAGGTGGCGGACCTGTGCGAGGCGGTGGGCGCGGACGTGCAGGCRGTGGCGCGSGGCATCGGCCTGGACAACCGGATCGGGTCGAAGTTCCTGCAYGCCGGGCCGGGCTACGGCGGCTCGTGCTTCCCCAAGGACACGCTGGCCCTGGTCAAGACCGCGCAGGACGCGGGCACGCCGCTGCGGCTGGTCGAGACGGTGGTGGCGGTCAACGACCAGCGCAAGCGCGCGATGGCGCGCAAGGTGATCAAGGCCTGCGGCGGGTCGGTGCGGGGCAAGACGATCGCCCTCCTCGGCCTGACCTTCAAGCCGAACACCGACGACATGCGCGACGCGCCCGCGCTGGCGATCGTGGCGGGCCTGCAGGACGCCGGCGCCGTNCGAGGTGCTGAATCGCGGCCGCAAGTTCCTCTTCAACTGGGTGCTGACGCGCCGGCCCAAGGGGCCCAGGCCGTCAACGATCCGCGCAACGCCGTCGACGCCGGAACCGAGACGATCGCCCTCCTCGGCCTGACCTTCAAGCCGAACACCGACGACATGCGCGACGCGCCCGCGCTGGCGATCGTGGCGGGCCTGCAGGACGCCGGCGCCGTAATCCGCGCCTACGATCCCGAGGGCATGGAGCAGGCGCGCCCGCTCCTGCCCGGCGTCGCCTTCGCGGAGGACGCCTACCACTGTGCCGAGGGCGCAGACGCTCTGGTCCTCGTCACCGAGTGGGACGCGTTCCGGGCCCTCGACCTCGACCGGCTGCGGGCGGCGATGCAGCGACCGGTCCTCGTGGATCTCCGCAACGTCTACCGGGCCGCCGACGTCCGGGCGCACGGCTTCGCCTACAGCAGCGTGGGCCGGCCTGACGAACCCGGTGACCAGCCCGGCGACGAGTCCGAGATCCCGCCGGCTCTGCCCCCCGCCGACGCCGTCGCCGTGACCGCGTGAGGCGCGGCCGGGCCCGCGGAACGCGGGCCCGTCGTCGCCCGGCGCCGATGAGGGCGGCGGACGGGAGCCCCGCCGATCCGCTGGACGATCCCCCGTACGAGCGACCCGGCGCGCGGCCACTCCGGCCGCGGTGATCGCGCCGGCGCGCGGGGCGAGAGGACGGGGAGGCCGATCCGCGGCGTCGGGACCGGGCCGGTGGCGCCGCGCCGATCCGCCGACCGTTTGGCGGGACGGTCGGACGCGAAACGGGTCCCCTCGCGGGCCGCCCGGGCAGGCGATCCACGAGGAGACCCCGAAGCTCCGTCCGGCCGCGCCGGACCGAATTTCTGCCAGGGCGGCCCCGCCGCGGCGGGGCCGGCGCCCGAGCGATCAGGCCGCCGGGGCCTTCACGCTCGCCAGGCTGGAATCTTCCCGGAGGAAGTACTTGTTGGTCAGGTAGGCGACCTCGGTCCGGTTCTTGGCCTTGAGCTTCTTCATGATGTTGCGGACGTGAACCTTCACGGTGCTCTCGCACATGTTGAGTTCGTACGCGATGATCTTGTTCGGCGTCCCCTTCCGGAGCGCCCGCGCCACGCAGAGCTGCCGCGGCGAGAAGATGTCGTCGTCCCCGGCCTCGACCGGCTCGTCCACCTTGATGTTGGCCAGCAGGGGGAGGAGGCATTCGGCCGGGATGTAGACGCCGCCGGCCTGCACGAGCTGGAGCGCCTGCAGGGCGATGTCCACGGAGGTCGTCGTCGGGATGTAGCCTTTGACGCCGAGCTTGATGATCCGCACGATCTGGTCGAGGTTCTCGCCGTCCGAGATGACGGCCACCGGCGGAGCGCCGGCCTCGCCCTGCAGGAACGCCAGTTCCCGCGTGATCTCGGTCCATTCGGTCTCGGTCAGGTTGCCGTCGGGCCGGCAGAGAACGACCACGCTCGCGGCGACGAACGGCGTCTGCCGCTTCCACGATTCGATGTCCGCGAAGACTTCGAACGACGTCTGCCGGTCGGCCTCGCTGAGCGAGGCGGCGAGGCATCGGCCGACGAGCTGGCGTCGATCGATGATGACGATGCGGCTCGCGCGGCCCCGGGACTGGTCCCGTTGCTCGACGACGACCGGGTTGTCACCGGCATGTGCACCCGAAAAGCCGCGGCGGCTTTCGGCCGTGTCCCGCTCAACGAGGGTGAGCGCGTCTCGAGTACCAAGACTGGCCATAGAAAATTACCTCCTTTCGAAGGAAGCCGAATGTCAGCGATGACGGGATACCCAATGCGCTCGCCGACGGCGTGACACTGAGATACGCGGTGGCGCCGGTCGCCTTGGGGCGATTGCCGATGACCACGGATACAATGCTAGCTTTCGTAAAATCGTCTGTAAATACCCTATTTGAATCTTAACCCTTAAATTGCAGGGCTAAATACAATCATCGCGCACTACGTACGTAAATAGTGATTTGTTTGATTGCGCACAACGGTGCTGGTGGAGAGATGCATTCGCAAGATCATTCGCCGTCTGTGGTGGTCCGATTCAAGATCTTTTCGAATGTAGTCGCTCAGATATCGCTTTTAAGAATATCGAAACTTTGTCTTATTCGGAGTTACTTGTTGCGTGTTCGTATCGGTGGGACTTCGAGGGCAATTCAATGATCTCGGTGCGATGTAGGTATTCGTGACGGGAGTATTCGAGGGATGAGGGCCCGCTGTACCTGACTGAGGCTAAAAGGCCACATGCGTACTCGGTTGTTTACCCTGTTGGGGTCCGAGTACTGATTTCATCGGTGCGGCGCTGTACCAAACGGCACGCTCCGCGGGAGGAAAGGCCGCCCCGCGCGCCGTCCGACGCGACGGGCGAATCACTGGCGGATCCCTGCCGGGATCCGGAATCGCCGCGGCGGCGATCGAGAGCGCTCTCCGCCGAAGCGGATACCGGTTCGGCGTGAGAGAGCGCGTCAAGACAAAGGATTAGAGCCATGCCCGATTGCAGCGCGATCGGGCACGGCTCTAGTCCAGCCGGACCAGGAGATCGCGCATGCCGCCGACATCGACGAACGTGCTGAGGTCGCGGCCGAGCAGGCCGGCATGTCGCTCCGCGTAGGCCTCCGGCGTGAGCGTCCGCAGGAACGCCGTCACCGAATCGGCGAGCGGCTCGGGAAACGCCCAGCCCAGGCGCTCCGACACCGCGTAGCGTCCGGTCGCCGTCGCGGCGCGCGCCAGCGTCAGGGCGCCGCACAGGCCGCCCTCGTAGAGCCGGTTCGGCAGTAGCCAGTTCGAATTCAGTCCATCATCGAGGTAATCGACGGCCCAACTGAAGTGGATCCCGCTGTAGATCTCCGGAAGGTCGCGGGGATTGGCGTAGGGGCCGCGGAACGACATGTTCGGCCGGCCGTCCAGCGTGTCCGCCAGGGCGCGCGGGGCGATGTCCTCCTCGGAGAGGCGCCCGGCCAGGACGATCCGCACCGAGTCGCCGAGGGCGTCCGCGATGGCGGCGAGGATCGTCAGGCTCCGGCGGCAGCGCAGCGTCCCGAACCAGCCGATCACCCAGGGCGGTTCCGCCGTCCGGGTGCGGTCGAGCCGGGTCGTCACCTCGCCGAGGCGGTGGCCCATGACCTTGTTCTCGAGGAGGTGCCACGCGCCGGCGAAGCCCTGGACCGGCCGGAAGTACCGGTCGATGAAGTCCGGGGCACTGACGACGAGGAGGTCGCTGCGGCCGAGGATCCAGCGCTCGACCGCCCGGGCGATCCGTCCCGGCGCGTCCGGCCGCACCATCAGCCGCTGGATGTCCAGCACCTCGTAGACGAGGCGCGCGCGGCTCCCGGCGAGGCGCGCCGCGGTCCAGGCCACGAGGGCCATGTCGAGGTTGCGCACGTAGATCACGTCCGCCGCGCGCAGGTCGCGCCGGCGGCGCAGCGCCCGGGCGATGCCGACGGCGAGGCGCGGCAGGCGGCGGGCGTAGTTGCGGTCGACGGTCAGGCCGAGGGGGACGATGTCGTCGGCCACCGGGGCCTCGGCCGGCACCGCGCCGGGGCGGTCCCGCTCGAAGGCGTACACGATGACCGACCACCCGGCGTCCCGGATGGCGTCGACCCGCTTCCGGACCGTGGGCTCGGCCCAGTCGTGCCCGAAGAAGGCGACGCGGCGGCCGCGCGGGGTCGCGGAAACCGCGAAGGCCGGGGTCGGGGCGGCCCGGGCCGGCACGAAGGCCGCCACTCGGTCGAGACCTTCGGCGCGCGGGCCGGTCACGAGGCCGCCTGGGTCGCGCCGCGGGCGCTGCGCCGGGCCGCGGTCCAGCGGCTCAGCGCGCCGCGGAATCCGCCGCGCCGGACCGTCTGGCCGTCGTTGGTCTTGTTGAGCACGACGCCCAGGACGGTGCTGCCGCTCGACTCGAGATCGTGCACGGCGGTGGCGACGTCGTCGATGCTGGTCCGGCCCGCCTCCACCACGATGATCAGGCCGTCGAGCGTGTCGAGGAGCGGCCGGAGCGTGGGGAGCTCGTCCACCGGGGGCAGGTCGACGACGACGCGGTCGAGGGCGGGGCGGTCGAGGGCGGGGCGTCCGTCCCCCAGCACCGCGGCGACGCCCTCCGGGGTCATCAGATCGCTGAAATGGGGATCGTTCGGGTGGCGGTTGCCGCAGGCGAGCAGGCGGACCTCGCCGGGCTGGGGGCGGACCGCCTCGGTGGCGCCGCAGCGGCCGGCGAGCACGTCGAGGAGTCCGCGCTGCTCGGTGGCCTGGCTGAGCCGCGAGAGCGTCCCCTGCCGGACGTCGGCGTCGATCATCAGCACCCGCCCGGAGCTCGCGCGGGCGCGGGCGAGGAGCTGGCCGAGATTGCTCGCGAACAGGGTCTTGCCCGCGCCGGCCCCCACGGACGTGACGCCGATCGCGAAGACCGGGCCGCGGCGGTCGCTGCCCAGGACGTGCGCCTTGAGGCTGTGCAGGCGCTCGACGAACACCGATTGCGGCATGAACCGCACGGCGCTCGCCCGGAACGCCTCGATGCTGGCCGGACGTTGCGCCTCGTTGGCGTGGGCCTGCGCCAGGGCGAGCGCCGCCCGGAAGCCGGGCTCGCGCCGCAGCTCGGGGAGGGCGGCGAGGCAGGTCAGGCCGTGTCCGGTCAGCTGCCGGGGCGTGCGGATCGTCCGGTCGAACCAGTGCCGCGCGAAGGCGCCGCTCACGCCGAACCCGGTGCCGACCAGGAGGCCGAGCAGCATGATCAGGCTGCCGCGGGGCGCGCTCGGGGATTCCGGCACGGTCGCGGGCGTGATCACGTGGGCGGAGGGCTGCGGATAGGATTGCTGGTTGACGGCGTCGATGTAGCGCTGGAGCAGGTTGGTGTAGATCTGGTCGTAGGTCTCGGCGGTGCGGTCGAGCTCCCGCGCCTTGACCCGGGCGTTGCTCATGATCAGCGTCTTCGAGATCAGGGCGTCGAAGGCCGCCGTCATGCTGTCCTCGCGCGCCTTGGCGACCTCGAAATCGTGGTCGAGGGACACGGCGAGGCGCTCGAGCTCGGTGCGCAGCGACTGCTTGGCCGCCAGGATGTCCCGCTGGATCGCCTGGACCGCCTCGTGGTCGGGGCCGAGGCGGCGCTTCAGGTCGTCGGCGCGCTGCACGAGGTCGACGTACTGCCGGCGCAGCTGGATGATGACGCTGTCCTTGAACGCCTCGGTGATCCCCGGATCGGCGATGTCGGAATCGAGGAGCCCGCGGATCTGGTCGCGCACCGCGCGGGCGTCGACGGTCTTGGACCGGGCTGCGGCCACCGCGGTGTTGAGCTCCTCGACCTGCTGCTCGCCCACGAGGCCGCGCTTGCCCAGGTCGATGATGGTGTGCTCGGCCTTGTAGGTCTGGGCCTCGCGCGAGGCCTGGCTGGCGCGCTGCTGGAGTTCCTTCAGGCGCGGCAGCATCCACTCGCCGGCGACCTTCCAGACCTGGGCCCGGTTCTCCAGCTCGGTGCTGACATAGGCCCCGGCCACCGCGTTCGCGACGGCGGCCGCCGTCGCGGGATTGTCCGCGCTGTAGCCGACCTCGATCACGTAGGCGGCGCCGATGCGGCTGGCCTCGACGTTCTCGCGCAGCGTCCGCGCCTGGCGCAGGTCCGGGCTGACGGGGGCGGGTTCCTGGACCGGCCGCTCGGCCCCGATCAGCCGGAGGGGCAGCGCCTTGGCGGCCTTCACGAACTCCCGGACCTTCGCGACGAGCGGGTGCGTCGGCGCCGCCAGATCCTTCAGGGCCGACTCGTCGAGCCGGTGCACGGCGGCGAGCGCGATCTTCTCCGAGCGGATGTACTCGACCTGGCTCTCGACCTCGGCGATCTCGAGCGGCGTCCCGGCGTTGGGCGTGTCGCGGGCCGTCACCGGGCTGGAGCGGCTCTCGATGTAGACGCGGGCCCGGGCCGTGAAGATGGCCGGCGCCGTCGCGACGTAGATCCCGGCGCAGACCAGCCCGACGGCGGCGAAGGCCAGGATCGACCGCCAGTTCTGCCGCGCGATGGTCAGGATCGAGACCTGGGACTCCGTCTCGGGCGAGAAGGGCTGGCCGCGCCAGGCTCCGGTCCCACCGGGGCGGGTCGCACCGATCGGCAGGAAGGACGCGCTGGTCGAGTGTCGGTTCATGGATCTCTCCTCACCGCGGCGGTCACCGCCTCGGGGCGCTATCCGTCAAAGGGGACGCCGGCTCGGCCCAATGGGCGCGTCGAGCCGGGGCGGGTGGGTCAGTTCTGGCCGGCCCCGTCGCCGACGCCCCGCATGGCGGGATCCGGCTTGAGCGCGATCTCCACGACGTCGCCCGGCAGCAGCTCCGTGTCCTCGGCGGCGTCGATCTGCGTCTTGGCCAGTCCGCTCTGCCGGAAGACCGCGATCGCCGCCTGCGCGCGGCTTCCGGACAGGAGCTGCGCCCGGAGGGCGCCGGTATAGACCAGCTTGTCGTTGATGCTGTTCAGGCGCGACCGGTACGTCGCCAGGTTGTTCTCCGCGACCTGGAGCTTCTCCAGGGCGTCCATGGCCTGCACGTCGTCGACCCGCTCGAGCTTGCGGGCGACGTCGCTCTTGTCGCGCTCGAGCTGGGTGAGCTGGACCGTCGTCTGCAGCGCGCGGGTCGAGGAGAGCAGGACGGCGCGCCGCGCGTCGGTCAGCCGGGTCGTGACCACGGCGCCGCGCTGGAAGAGCGCCCGCACGGTGTCGTAATCCTCGGCGTCGGCGGTGACGCCCTCCTTCTCCTTGACCTGCTGATCGCTGAGGCTGGTGAACTGCGTCTGCGTCCGGTTGAGGGAGCGCTGCAGATGGTCCTTCTCCTTGGCGATGTCGGTCATCTGCACCCGGAGCTGCTGCTCGGCGAGCTTCTGCGCCGGGGTCGCGCGGCTGCCCGGGGCGACGTCCGCCGGCGGCGGGGACTTGTCGCCCCGCGACGCGGCGACGACCGCCTTCAGGCGCCAGATCGTGGCGGATTCCCGCTGGATGCTCGCCCAGGTGCTGTCGTACTCGGCGCGCAGGTTCGCCGTCTCGACGACGGGGTTCTCCATCCTGAACCGCAGGAGGTTGTAGCCGCCCGCCAGGGCGATGGCCTGCCGCACGGTCATGCCCGGATGGAACGGGTGCTCGCCCTGCTTGGTCACGTCGCCGCTCAGGTAGACCGGCTGGTACTTCGAGATCCGCACCCCGATCTCGTCGGGCTCGAGCACGGCGATCGATTCCTTGCCCTCGGAGTTGCGCTGCCGCACCGCCTTGGCGGGCAGCGACTTCTGCAGGCTCTGGCGCAGCTCCGCGACGGTGAGCCCGGCGGCCGGCACGTCCCCGAGCAGCGGGACCATGACGGTGCCGTCGGTGGAGACCGTCGCCTCCTGCTTGAAGGTCGGGATGCTGAGGGCCGTGACCTCGATCGTGTCGCCGGGCCCGATGCGGTACTCCGCGGCCGCCGGCAGCGCCGACAGGGCGAGCAGGCACGCCGCGAGACCGGCGCGGCCGGCGCGGGCGGTGGCGCGGGTTGCCGCGGTCTTCGTCGACATCTTCGACACGCATCGTCCCCTTAAGGCTCGCCCTCGGAACCCGGGCGCGGCGGTCGAGCGGCAGGACCGCGCCGGCCTCACGGGCTCATGAGGGCTGAGACGGCATGATGCGTAACGGCCGAGCCAGCCGGGACTCCTCCAAATGGCGGGCGCGCGCATCCATGCCGGGGCGGGGGCTTCGCCTTTCGACGTAGGCCCCCTGGCCCGAACGGTGTGCCGGCGCCGTGGGGCGCCACCCCGGACGGGCGCCGTTCGCCTTTCGACGGACGAACCGCATCGAAAGCCTGGGTTCCCGGCCGTCCGCAGCTCTGTGCAGTTTTGACGCACAGAAGTTCGGCGGAAGGAGCGGCGGGTATGCCGATTACCGATGCAGATATTGGGGCGGATGTGGGGATCTTCTACCCGGATCTAGTCAATATTTATGGATGTCGAATCGAGAGCGGTTCGCGCATCGGCCCCTTTGTGGAGATCCAGCGCGGCAGCCGGATCGGCCCGCGCTGCAAGATCTCCTCGCACAGCTTCATCTGCGCGGGCGTCTCGATCGGGGCCGAGGTGTTCGTCGGCCACGGCGTGGTCTTCACCAACGAGCTCTACCCGGAAGCCACCAACGCGGACGGGAGCCTGAAGCGGGACGGCGAGTGGGAGCTCGTCGAGACCGTGGTCGAGGCCCGCGCCTCCATCGGCTCCAACGCCACCATCGTGGCGGGGATCACCATCGGCGAGGGCGCCCTGGTCGGCGCCGGTGCCGTCGTCACCCGGGACGTCCCGGCCTTCGCCATCGTCGCCGGATGCCCCGCGCGGGTCGTCGGCGACACCCGCACCAAGCGCGCCGAGAGCGCCGCGCGCGCCCGTTCCGTCCAGTCGCCGCGGCCCGAGCCGGCCGAGCCTCTGCAGGTTGCTTGAGGGAAATGCAGTCATGATCTCGATCGGTATCGTCGGATACGGCTACTGGGGGCCGAACCTCGCCCGGTGCACCTCGGAGAGCGAGCGCTGCCAGCTGGTGGCCATCGCCGACCAGTCGCCCGCCGCGCTCGGCCGGGCCGGCAAGCGCTACCCCGCCGTCCAGCTCCGTCAGGACTGGCGCGACCTCGTGGCCGATCCCGCGATCGACGCCGTCATGGTGGCGACGCCGGTGAGCTCGCACTTCGAGATCGCCATCAACGCGCTGCGGGCCGGCAAGCACGTCTTCATCGAGAAGCCGATCACGCCCTCGGCCTTCGAGGCCCGGCTGCTGATCGAGGAGGCGGCCAAGCGCAACCTGCGGCTGATGGTGGACCACACCTTCGTCTACACGGGCGCGGTCGAGAAGATCCACGAACTCATCACGACCGACGCCATCGGCGACGTGTTCTACTACGACTCGACCCGGGTGAACCTCGGCCTGTTCCAGCGCGACGTGAACGTGATCTGGGACCTGGCGGTCCACGACCTCGCGATCCTCGACCACATCCTGGACCTCGCCCCGGTGGCGATCTCGGCGAGCGGCACCGGCCATTTCAGCGGCCGCCCCGAGAACATGGCCCACCTGACCGTCTTCTACCCGCGCGGCGTCGTCGCGCAGATCAACGTCAACTGGCTCGCGCCCGTGAAGGTGCGGCAGACGCTGATCGGCGGCAGCAAGAAGATGATCGTCTACAACGACCTCGACCCGATCGAGAAGGTCAAGGTCTACGACCGCGGCGTCACCGTCGGCGGCGGCTCGGACGACATCACCGAGCTGATGGTCTCCTACCGGACCGGCGACATGTGGTCGCCGCACCTGTCCTTCCGCGAGGCGCTGATCGTCGAGATCGAGCACTTCGCCGACTCCATCGAGAACGGCACCGCGCCCATGACCGACGGCCACAGCGGCCTGCGCGTCGTCGAGATGCTCGAAGCCGCCATGCGCTCCCTGCGCCAGAACGGCACCCCCATCGACCTCATGCCACTTGCGAGGGCCTCGTGATCCCCTTCCTCGACCTCAAGGCGCAGTACGCGGCGATCGGCGGCGACGTCGAGACCGCGGTCCTCAACGTCCTGCGCAGCGGCGACTTCGTCCTCGGCCCGGCGGTCAGCGCCTTCGAGGCGGCCTTCGCCGAAGCCTGCGGCGCCCGCCACGCGGTCGCCGTCAGCAGCGGCACCGCGGCCCTGCACCTCGCCCTCCTCGCCCTCGACATCGGTCCGGGCGACGAGGTGATCACGGTCTCGTCGACCTTCGTGGCGACGGTGGCGGCGGTGCTGTACGCCGGCGCCACTCCGGTCCTCGTCGACATCGACCCGGTCGACTGGACCATGGACCCGGCCCTGGTCGAGGCGGCGATCACGCCCCGCACCAAGGCGATCCTGCCGGTGCACCTCCACGGCCGGATGGCCGATCTCGACGCGCTCGGCGCCATCGCCCGGCGCCACGGGATCGCCCTCGTCGAGGACGCCGCCCAGGCGCATCTCGCCGAGCGCGGCGGCCGCAAGGCCGGCACGATCGGGGATCTCGGCTGCTTCAGCTTCTATCCCGGCAAGAATCTTGGGGCCTACGGCGAGGGCGGCGCCATCGTCACGGACAGGGACGACCTCGCCGAGGCGGCCCGCTGCCTGCGCGACTGGGGCCAGCAGGGCAAGTACAACCACGTCCGCCACGGCTTCAACCTGCGCATGGACGGCGTCCAGGGCGCGGTGCTGGGGGTCAAGCTCCCGCACTTGGAGGGCTGGACCCGCGCCCGCCAGGCGGTGGCGGCGGAGTACGGGGCGCGGCTCGCGGGCCTCGGCCTGGAGCTTCCGGCCCCCGCCGGCCTCGACCACGTGTTCCACGTCTACGCCGTGTCGACGGCGGACCGCGAGGGGCTGCGCCAGTACCTCAACGCGGCCGGTATCGCCACCGGCATCCACTACCCCGTCCCGGTCCACCGGCAGCCCGCTTACAGCCACCTCGACGACGGTGCCGGCCGCCTGCCGGTCACCGAGCGGCTGGCCGCCCGGACCCTGTCCCTCCCGATGTTCCCCGAGATGACGTCCGCGCAGATCGACACCGTCTGCCGGGCCGTCGCCAGCTACTGCGAGGTCGCCGATGCCCAAGCTGCGTGAGGTCACCAAGGGAAGCCGGTTCAGCGGCGACCTGCGCGGGACCCGGATCCTGGTCACGGGCGGATCGGGCTTCATCGGCTCCCACATCATCGACCTGCTGGTCGAGGCCGGCTGCGACGAGATCGTGGCCATCGACAACATGATCCGCGGCCGCCCCGAGAACCTCGGGGACGCCCTCGGCTCCGGCCGCGTCCGCCTCGTCCAGGGCGACATCCGCGACCGCGCCCTGATGGACACGCTGGTCAAGGGCACCGACGTGGTGTTCCACCAAGCGGCCCTGCGGATCACGCAGTGCGCCGCGGAGCCCCGCCACGCCTTCGAGGTGATGGCCGCCGCGACCTTCAACCTGCTGGAGAGCTGCGTCGAGGCCGGCGTCGCCAAGGTCGTGATGGCCTCCTCGGCCTCGGTCTACGGGATGGCGGAGGTCTTCCCGACGACCGAGAAGCACCACCCCTACGACAACCGGACCCTGTACGGCGCCGCCAAGTCCTTCGGCGAGGGCCTCCTGCGCTCGTTCAACGACATGCACGGGCTCGACTACGTGGCGCTCCGGTACTTCAACGCCTACGGCCCGCGGATGGACCTGACCGGCCGCTACACCGAGGTCATGGTCCGCTGGATGCAGCGCCTGGCCGAGGGCCAGTCGCCGATCGTGTTCGGCGACGGCCTGCAGACCATGGACCTCGTCCATGTCCGCGACATCGCCCGGGCCAACATCCTGTCGGCGATCTCGCCCGCCACCGACGTGGTGCTCAACGTCGGCACCGGCGTCGAGACCTCGCTGGTCGACCTCGCCGGCCACCTCACCCGGATCATGGGCCGGGACGGCACGCCGCTGGTCCACGAGGCCGAGCGGGCCGTGAACCCGGTGCCCCGGCGCCTCTGCGACACGAGCCTCGCCAAGGAGCTGATCGGCTTCGAGGCGAAGATCGGGGCGGCCGAGGGCCTCGCCGACCTCGTCGCCTGGTGGCAGGACGAGTCCCGCTCGGATCACCTGCGGCGGGCGCTCGCATGATCCCGATCGCCAAGCCCGAAGTCGGCGCCCCCGAGGCCGAGGCCGCCGCCGCCGTCGTCCGCTCCGGATGGCTGACCCAGGGGCCGCAGGTCGCGGCCTTCGAGACGGAGTTCGCCGCGATCGTCGGCGCGCCCCACGCCTGCGCGGTCTCGAACTGCACGACCGCGCTGCATCTCGCCCTGCTCGCCGTCGGGGTCGGCCCCGGCGACGAGGTGGTGACGGTGAGCCACAGCTTCATCGCCACCGCCAACGCTATCGCCCAGTGCGGGGCGACGCCGATCTTCGTCGACATCGACCCGGCGACCTACAACATGGCCCCGGACGCCGCCGCGGCGGCGATCACCGGGAAGACGAAGGCGATCGTCTGCGTCCACCAGATGGGCATGCCCTGCGACCTGGAGGCGATCGCCGCGATCGGGCGCCGCTCCGGCATCCCGGTGATCGAGGACGCCGCCTGCGCCATCGGCTCCGAGCGGCTCCAGGGCGACGTCTGGCGGCCGATCGGCAGCCCGGCGGGCGACATCGCCTGCTTCTCGTTCCACCCGCGCAAGGTGCTGACCACCGGCGACGGCGGCATGATCACCACCGCCAACGCCGCGTGGGACCGGACCTTCCGGCTGCTGCGCCAGCACGGGATGAGCGTCTCCGACATCGCCCGCCACGGCAGCGCCAAGGTGGTGGTCGAGGCGTACTCCATCGCGGGCTTCAACTACCGGATGACGGACGTGCAGGCGGCCATCGGCCGGGAGCAGCTGAAGCGACTGCCCGACCTGATCGCCCGGCGCCGCAACCTCGCCGACGGCTACCGCGCGCGGCTCGCCGATCTCCCCGGGGTGACGCCGCCGCCCGAGCCGATGGGGCTGCGCAGCAACTGGCAGAGCTACTGCGTCCGCCTCCCGGACGACGCGGACCAGCAGGCGGTCATGCAGGCGATGCTCGACCGGGGCATCGCCACCCGCCGGGGCATCATGTGCGCGCATCTGGAGCCGCCCTACGCGGAGGCGCCGCGGCGGTTCGCGCTGCCCGAATCCGAGCGGGCGCGCGACCACGCGATCCTGCTGCCGCTCTACGCGGCGATGACGGAGGCGGAGCAGGACCAGGTCGTCGACGGCCTGCGCGACGCCCTGCGATGATCCCCGCACCGGTCAAGAGCCTCGCCCGGACGGTCGGCCTGACGCGCCCGCGCGTCGCCGCCGCCCGGATGGCCTGCGAGCGCACGACGCTCGCCCTCGCCCGGATCCGGCGCCCGGCGCCGGGCGGCCGCATCCTCTGCTACCACTCGGTCGGCCAGGCGGAATGCGGCGTCAACGACGTCTCTCCCGCGCGCTTCCGCCACCAGCTCGAGCGCGCCCTCAGCCTCGGCTACCGCTTCGTGCCGGCGGCCACGATCGCCGACGGGCGCGGCGGCGCGCGGGACCTCGCCATCACCTTCGACGACGGCTGGCGCAGCGTCCTCAGCGGGGCGGCCCCGATCCTCAGCGATCTCGGGATCCCCTGGACCCTGTTCATCGTGTCGGGCTGGCTCGACCGGCCCGAGAGCGCGCCACCGGGTGTCCTCGGCTGGGGCGCCATCGAGGCGCTGGCCGCCAACGGGGTCGAGATCGGCAGCCATTCCGTGACCCACCCGGATTTCGGGCGCCTCAGCGCGGAAGAGGCGGCCGAGGAGCTGGAGGAATCCCGGCGCGCCATCGGGGCCCGCCTCGGCGTCCTGCCCGACTCCTTCGCGATCCCCCTGGGGCAGTCGGCGAACTGGACGCGGGCGGCCGCCCACGCGGCCCGGGAGGCGGGCTACCGGATCGTCTACGCGCAGGCGGTGGAGACCCGCCCGATCGGGACCGCGGCGCGTAACTTCGTCACGCAGTTCGACAACGCTCTCGTGTTCGACGCCCTGCTCCGGGGCGCATTTGATGCCTGGGAGGAGTGGGTATGAATTGGCCCGTGCAACGCCGTGTCTCCGTCGTGGTGCCGACCTGCAACCGGGCACCGCTCCTGCGCGAAGCCCTGGCCAGCATCCGCGCCCTGGAAGGCCCCGATCTCGTCTTCGAGATCATCGTGGGCGACAACGGCGCGCCGGGGCCCGGAGCCCAAGTCGCCGCGGAGTTCGGTGCGATCCACGTCCCGCTCGACCGCCCCGGTGCCGGCGCGGCCCGCAATGCCGCCCTCGCCAGGGCGAGCGCGCCCTATGTGGCCTTCCTCGACGACGACGACGTATGGTTGGCCGACCACGTTCGCTGTCATCTTGACCTCCTCCAACGGGATCCGGATCTCGGCATGGTCTTCGGGCAGATCGTGACTACCGACTGTGAGCGTATACCGACCTCGACACCGTGGCCCGACAGCATTCCCGACAATCGGGACGCGCTCATCCAGATGATGCTAGGCGGATACTTCCCCCAGATCGGCGGTACCGTCGTCCGCACGAGCCTCAGAGAGAGCGTCGGCTTCTTTGATGAGGCACTGCTGGGCGACCAGGATTGGGATTGGCATCTGCGCGCGGCTTGGAGGCATCGCGTCCGACTCGTCCAGATGGCCTGCGTCCTGTTCCAGCAGCGCCCCGACGGAACATTTGACGCCCTGATCGCGCGACGGATGCGCTTCACGCGCCGGGTGTTTCTGCGCCACGTGAGGCGTCTGCCCGCGCTCCGGACCGCGCCGCGGACCGTGGCCCGCATGTATGTCGGTGCGATGCGCGGTTACTTCGAGGCGCTGGTCGCTTCCACCATCCGCCACGCGGCAAGCGGGAGGCGGGCTGCCGCGGGCCGCGCCGCCTATCTCGCCTTCAACGCAATTCCGCACCGCGCGGTGCGCGACGCTCTTAGGCCCACACCATTCCGGGCCGCTCTCAGCGCTGCGCTGAGAGGTACGGCGCACAGGAACGCGCAGCTGAGCTCCAAAGCGCCCTGAGGCCCGGTCGCTTCGGGAGCGGTACGGCCACAAGGGGCATGCCGCTCCCGCCTCGATCTGCGCGCTCCGTCGAGCGATCGCGGGAGGAATCGATCCGGTTTGACGCTTTCTCATCCGTCTTCAGATGAGGATTTCGGTGCTTTCCGTCTGTGCACGCGCGTCGAGCCAGGGCAGGCCGGCGCCTTCTCTGCGCGCTCTCGGGCCCGTTCGCCGAGACCGTGATGGCGGGGGTGCTGTATCACCGCGGGCACTTCAAGTCGAAATCGGGTGAGGCGATCTAACGATCGTTACTCCCCGAGCACACGACTGCGGCCGCTACTCTACGCCCTGCGCCGCGTGACAATCGGGGCGATGTGGCCCAGCGCGCCATTGTTTCGTGAGGCGTCCACCGAGATCCGCCCCTGCCTGCGGAGGAGCAGGCCGCAGAACAGCACCACGCCGATCATGATTGCCGGGACGACCCGCACATGGGAGAGCCCGTAGGGCGGGGCAGGCGGTACTGAACCCCACAATCTCCGCCAGACGTCCTTCAGATCCCAGTATAGCTGCCGGATCAGCGGTGTGCGAATGTGTTTGATATAGAGGGCGCCGTTGCCGATCCCGTAGCCCCGCATCAGCGTGTGCGCCTCCAGCAGCGTCCGCCGCCCGTGGAAATGGGCGACACGCAGCCGGGGCTCGTAAGCAATGGGGATGCCGGCCAGCCAAGCGCGATACGTAATCCGTATCTTCGCAAGCCTTCAGCAGTGATCTAGCCCCGAGGCGCTCGTCAACCGGGCCAAGTGCCGCGACAACCGCGCGCATGAGCGTCATCTTGCAGCCCAGGATGAAGCCGCCGACCCCGACGCCGTTGAAGCGGGCGGCCTGATCCTCGGTCTTGATGGTCAGCGGCAGGTCTGCGGTCGTGCCGAGATCGACGCGGCCCCCGATGATCACCGGTCCTGTCACGTCGGCATAGAGCGCGCGCAACTGCACGAAATAGTCGGGCGCCACGCAGCAGTCGTCGTCGGTCAACACAATGATCTCGCCCGCCGCCGCGCGCAGCCCGGTATTCCGCGCGCGAGCGAGACCTGGGTATGCCTCCGGGATGACGCGAATGATGAAGCTGGATTGCGTAGCGAAGGCCTCCACCAGAGTGCGGGTGCCGACCGCGGGTTTGCCATTGTCGACGACAACGAGCTCGATCGACACGTCCTCCGTCCGGGCCGCGGCCTGCTGGAGACTCTTGAGCGCCATGTCGAGCGAGGAGACGCGATTCCGCGTGCAGATCACGACGCTGACCTGCGGCGGCGCGATCTGCGAGGACGTCCACATGTCTACCCTCCTTGCGCAGAATAAGAGTTGAGCCACCAGAGTGGGGATCGGGTGAGGAGTCCCAGATCCGATCGTCTGGTAGCTGTTCGTATCCAGATCGACCGCGCAATCGGACTGCACCTTGCGCACCAAGTCCCTGAGCTGGCCGAAGGGGGCTCGTCCGGCCAGAGAACGGAGGGCGCCGACCTCCTCGGCAAACCGCACGGCCGGTGCCACGCCGGTCGTTCCATTGACGCGCCGATCGGCGATCTCGCGCGTCCAGCGATCCAGACGCGCCTCGAACGCCCCCAGTTCTCAAATCGTCGCCCGGCGATCGCGTTCTTCTTAACGTAGCCGACCCCGCGCTCGTCCTTGCCCTTCGTGCGGGCCCGGCACGGTGTGCAGGCCCTCGGCGCGAAGCCCCAGTACCGGGCAAAGGCATGCTGACCTTGCCCCGTGTTTGCCCCCGTTCATAACCAGAGTCCGTTCTGGTTCTGGTCCTGTCGGGACCGGGTTGCAAACGCGTTTGGGGTGAGCCCACCGAGGCTCGTGTGGGGGCGGCAGGTGTTGTAGTCGACCCGCCACGCCTCGATGATGGTCCGGGCTGCCGGCAGGCTCCGGAAGAGATGCTCGTTCAGGCACTCGTCGCGCAAGCGCCCGTTCAAGCTTTCGACAAAACCGTTCTGCTGCGGCTTGCCGGGGGCGATGTAGTGCCACTCGACCGTACGCTCCTCCTGCCTGCGCAGGATGGCATGCGAGGTCAGCTCGGTGCCGTTGTCCGAGACGATCATCAGCGGCTTGCCCCGGCCCACGATGATCCGGTCGAGTTCGCGCGCGACCCGCTGTCCAGACAGCGACGTGTCGACCACCAGGGCCAGACACTCCCGCGTGCAGTCATCGACCACGACGAGGATGCGGAAGCGCCGCCCGTCGTCGAGCGTGTCGGAGACGAAGTCGAGGCTCCAGCGCTGGTTCGGCTCCTGCGGCACCGCGGCCGGCGCTCGCGTGCCCAGTGCTCGCTTGCGACCCCCGCGCTTGCGCACCGACAACCGTTCCTCTCGGTAGAGCCGGAAGAGCTTCTTGTGGTTGAGCGTGAGGCCCTCTCGCCGCAGCAGGATGAGCAGGCGCCGGTAGCCGAACCGGCGGCGCTCGCCGGCCAAGCCGCGCAGGCGTACCCGCACGGCCGCGTCGTCGTCACGGGTCGAGGCGTAGCGGTACGTCTTCGGCTCCAGGCCGATCAGCCCGCAGGCGCGACGCTGCGAATAGCCCTTCTCCTCGATGGCCCAGCTCACGGCTGTTCTCCGTGCGCCGGGCGTCAGAAGTTTTTTCCCAGCGCCTCACGCAGCGTCGCCACGTCGAGCATCGCCTCGGCCAGCAGCTTCTTGAGCTTGCGGTTCTCCTCGTCGAGCGCCTTCAGGCGGCGCGCGTCCGAGACCTCCATGCCGCCGAAGCGCGAACGCCACGTGTAGAACGTCGCATCGCTGATGCCGTGGCGGCGGCAGATCTCAGTGACCGGCAGCCCAGCCTGCTGCTCCTTCAGGATGCCGATGATCTGCTCTTCGCTGAACCGGCTCTTCTTCATCGTCCGTCTCCTGATCGACGGCCTCTAGCTTCAGAATGAGGGCAGACCAGGGGGCAAGGTCAGCGGACCTCGCGCGTCGTGGCATCGTGATGCTCCACGAGCGCCTTCGGATGGTCGAACAACACTTCCGCCGGCACCCCGCCGAAGCGCAGGAAGGCGCCTTCCACGCCGGCGAACCAATCGGCCTGACGCTCGCGCAGCGAGGGGCGAATATGAAGCCGGCGCGAGTAGCCCAGTGTCGCGACGAACACGTGCACCCGCACGCGCTCGCCGCCGATCCACACCCGCGTGTCGCCGAAGTCGATCTGCAGCTGCTGCCCGGGCGCCGTCTCGAACCGCGTCGTCGCCAGCGTCCGCGCCTTCCGCTCGCGTCGCCAGCACCGCACCTGAAGTTCCACCGAGCGTGGACCGATGACGATGCCGTGCTCGCTGTCCAGCTCCTGCCGAATCACGTCCGCATTCCCGGCGTGCCGGAAAAACCGGTCCCGGAGCCAGTCCTCCAGCCCGTCGAACACCGTACGCCGCTGCGGCTTGCGGAACGGCGCCGGGCCACCTTCGCGCAGGTAGCGCCGCACCGTGTTGCGGGCACACCCGAACTCCCGCGCCAGCCGTTTGGCGCCCCAGCCAAGGTCACGCAGCCGCAACATTGCGGCCACCTCCTCATTCCGCAGCATCGTCTCACCCTGCACCGCCAGCATTAGTGCAGCGTCCATCGAAACCTCGCCTGACATCGCGTCTTCCCTCTTTGGGAAGGGGGCAGTTCTCCCTTTCGTCAGGGGGGCAGTTTCTCACTCCGCCCGATACTAACAACGGGACTGTCAGGAATTTCGTGTGGGGGCGGCCATAGTGGATCCGAAGGAGGTTCCCGATCGCACGATGCAAAGCGACCCTGTCCGGTCTTTAGGGGGCAACAACAACTACGCCCGCGTACAGCCCCGCCCCGACGCCGGCACCGTCCTGGCGCGGATCGGCGCCTGGATCACCGACTACAACGAATACCATCCCACCGTGAGCTCGACATGCGCTCGCCGCGCGAGTTCATCCGTGCTCAGATGCTGGCCTGCCCCCTGAAAAGTGGTCCTCCCTAAGGTATGGCTTTGAGCCATGTGGAGGATGTCATCATGGGACGGAAGAAGCATACGGCTGAAGAGATT